>NZ_JBVJGT010000004.1:134816-245997 GCF_055587185.1 Micromonospora sp. NPDC048040
GCATGAGTGAGCAGGGCGGCGGGTCCGGCCGGGGCTGGCGCGGGCGGCAGCAGGGCTGGGACCCGATGGGCGAGTTGCAGTCCCTGCGCTCCGAGCTGCGCCGGCTGGTCGGCGGGCGGGCCGGGCCGCCGGACGTCGAGCTGGCCGAGACCGCCGACGGCTGGGAGGTCGTGGTGCGGTTGCCCGGGGTGGCGCCGGAGGAGGTGGCGGTCGAGCTGGACGATCGCGAGCTGTGCGTCCGGGCCCGCTCCGAGGCCGAGGTCAACGCCGACCAGGGCATCCCCGGCGGCTTCGAGACGCGGGGCTTCGAGTACCGGGTCGACCTGCCCGCCCGCGTGGACCCGGACGCCATCGACGCGGTGATGGACCACGGCCTGCTCCGGGTCCGGCTGCCCCGGGCCGCCCGCCCCGTACCCCGCACCATCGCCGTCGGCCGCCCCGGTGCACCCGTGGGCACGCGGACCGTCGTCGACCCGGCCGCCGACCGGGAGATGCACCACCCGGACATCGCCGTCGGCGAGACCGACCGGCCGTAGCGGGGGACCGTGGTCACCCCGGAGGTGCTCGGCCCGGTCGCCGGGCGCGTGCCCGACGTCGAGCGGATCGCCGTGCTGCGCGCCAACGCGCTCGGCGACTTCATCTTCGTCCTGCCGGCGCTGGACGCGCTGCGCGCCGCGTACCCGGAGGCGGAGATCGTGCTGCTCGGCGCGCCGTGGCACGCGAAGCTCTGGCGCGACCGGCCCGGCCCGGTGGACCGGGTCCTGGTGGTGCCGCCCGCGCCCGGGATCCGTCACCCCGAGCCGGACGAGCCGGAGTCGTCGACGGACGACTTCCTCGCCACGGCGCGCAAGGAGCGCTTCGACCTGGCGCTCCAGGTGCACGGCGGGGGCGCCAACTCCAACCCGTTCGTCGGCGCGCTCGGCGCCCGGGTCACCGCCGGGCTGCGCGCCGAGGACGCGCCGCCGCTGGACCGCTGGATCCGGTACGTCTACTACCAGCACGAGGTGGTCCGCTACCTGGAGGTGGCCGCGCTGGTGGGTGCGCCGGCCACCACGGTCGTCCCGACGCTGACCGTCACCGACGCCGATCGGGCCGAAGCGGCCGAGGTGCTCGGCCCGCCGCAGCGGCCCAGGGTCGCGCTGCACCCCGGCGCCACGGACACCCGCCGCCGCTGGCCCGCCGAACGCTTCGCCGGGGTCGCCCGCGACCTGGTCGGCGACGGGTACGAGGTGCTGGTCACCGGCACCCCAGCGGAGCGGGAGGTGGTCGACCGGGTGGTCGCGGCGGCCGGGGTGCCGGTCCGCCCGCAGGTGGGCACGCTCAGCCTCGGCGGGCTGGCCGGCTGCTACGCCGGCTGTGAACTGGTGATCTCCAACGACACCGGGCCGCTGCACCTCGCCGCCGCCGTGGGCACCGCGACCGTCGGCGTCTACTGGGTGGGCAACCTGATCAACGTGGCGAACCTGCTGCGCGGCCGGCACCGGCCCATCGCCTCGTGGACGGTGCTCTGCCCGGTCTGCGGGGTGGACTGCACCCCCGGCATCTACCCGCACCGCCCCGGCGACGGCGAGTGCCCGCACCGGGATTCGTTCGTCACCGACGTGCCGGTGGTGGAGGTGGTGGAGGCGGCCCGCGAGCTGCTGCACCCCGAGCCCGGCGCGCCCTGAGCACGGTGCCCCGAGCCGGCGCGCCCTGAGCACGGCCGCGGGTCGCGGGTTCAGGCCGGCTGGGCCGCGTCCTCCTCGGCGAGCACGACCTCCCACGCCTCCACGTCCCGGTCGGTGACGGTGGTCGGCGACTCCAGGTGGTACGCGCCGCTGGGCAGGACGCCGGCGCCGCCGTGGCGCGCCAACACGGCGAGCTGGGCGGCGACGTCCTCGCCCTGGTGCTTCTCCTGCACCCGCCGCCAGAAGTCGAACCCGCCGGAATCGAGGAGCTTGGCCCGGTCGTAGAGCACGCAGCCGCCGATCCAGGACACCTTGTACGCCCGCCAGGCCCCCGGCGGCAGGTCGAGCTTCCGCGTGACGTGCAGCAGGTTCGCCGCCGAGTGGATCGACGCCCGGTCCCACTCGGGGGTGCCCGGGCGGATCCGTTCCGGCGTGGGCCGCCCGGTCCACTCCTCGTAGCGCCGGTGCGTGTCCGGCCGGACGTCGTCGGCGTACGACAGCCCGTGCACGGCGTTGCCGACGAAGCCGCAGCCCAGCTCCTCGATGGCGGTGACCAGCCGGCCCAGGGTGCCCGGTTCCAGCCAGACGTCGTCGTCGAGGCAGAGCACGTACCGGGCGGCGGAGGCGGCGAGCAGGTAGGCCCGGTGCTCGGCCAGCCCGCGCCGGGGCAGCCGGCGGGTCAGCAGCACCGGGTGTCCCCGGTGGCGCAGCGCCCGGACCATGGTGGCCGACGCCGGGTGCCGGTACGCGGCGTCGCCGTCGGACTGGTCGCTGACCACCACCCCGAAGCCGGGCACGCCCTCCTGGGCGGCCAGCCCGGAGAGCGTGACCGCCAGCTCGGCCGGGCGGTTGCGGGTCGGGATCAGCACGTCGAGCAGCCGCTCGGCGCGGAACCGCTCGGCCGTGCCGAGGTCGAGCGGGCGGCTCACGACGGCTTGCTCGTCAGGGAGGAGTCCCCCTGGGGTTCCTGGCCGTGCGACCGGATCCGGTCGATGATCGCCGAGGTGGACCGGTCCGGCACGTACCCGAGGGTGCGGACCTGCCCGCCGAGCCGGCGGACCAGCGGGCCCTCCGGCACCATCTCCGGCGGGTAGTCGCCGCCCTTGACGTACACGTCGGGGCGGACGGTCTCGATGAGACCTGCCGGGGAGTCCTCCTCGAAGACCACCACGTGGTCGACGCAGGCCAGCGCGGCCAACAGCGCGATCCGGTCCTCGACCGGGTTCACCGGCCGGTCCGGGCCCTTGAGCCGGCGTACGCTGCCGTCGGAGTTGACCGCCACCACCAGCAGGTCGCCGAGCGCCCGGGCCTGTTCCAGGTAGCGCACGTGGCCGCGGTGCAGCACGTCGAAGCAGCCGTTGGTGAAGACGATCGAGCGGCCCGCCCGGCGGTGCTCCGCGACGAGCGCGGCCAGTTCGTCGGCCCCGACCAGCGACCGGTGGCCCGCCCCGTCGACCGGCACGTCCAGGGCCGCGAGCAGGTCCTCCCGGCGGCACACGCAGGTGCCGGTGTCGGAGACGGTGATCGTCGCGGCGAGCTGGGCCAGTTGGGCGGCGGTCGGCAGCGGCGCGTCGGCGGCCAGCGCCAGCGTCATCGCCGCCAGGTACGCGTCCCCCGCGCCGACCGCGTGGCTGGCGGGCACCGGGGTGCTGTGGCTGCGCCGGGGCTCGCCGTCGGCCCCGCCGACCACCGCCCCCTCCGTGTCCAGGGTCACCGCCACCACGTCGGCGCCGGTGTGCGCGCGCAGCTCGGCGAGGCGGGACTCGGCCAGCACCGCCCGGTCGACGCCCTCGCCCGCCGTGGCGTTGACGGTGACGCCGGTGCCGGTCACGGTGAGCCCGTCCCCGGTCATCGCCACCCGGCCCTCGCCGGGCGTCGGCTCGCCGGTCGGCCCGACACCGCCGCGGACGGGGCCCGCCTCGTGCCCGGTCGGTCCCGTTCCGCCGCCGGCCGGGCCGGTCCCGGGCAGGCCGCCGGCGTTCCCGGCCGGGCCGGTCCCGGGCAGGCCGCTGGCGTTCCCGGCCGGGTGGGTCCCGGGCAGGCCGCCGGCGTTCCCGGTCAGGCCCGTCACGTCGGGGTGGCGGATGCCGTGGAGCGGCCCGAGGCCGCCCGGCGCGGCGCCCACCGTGAGTTCGGAGGGGCCGTCGGCCGGATCGCCGTCGGGGTGGTCCAGGTGCAGCTCGGTCGCGTGGGCCGGCCGGGTGCCGGCGGCCCGGGCGAGCAGCCGGGTCGCCTCGGCGAAGCTCGGGGTCACCACGGTCGGGGCGAGGCCACGCCAGTCGGCCAGGTCGTGGGCGTCCAGGGCGACCGTCGCGTACCGCTCCCGCTGGGCGACCAGCCAGGCGCGCACCGGAGCGGGCAGCGCGCCCAGGCCGTAGTCGCAGACCACCAGGGTGGGCGCCTCGCCACCGGCGGCGGCGCGCAGCTCCTCGGTGGCGCAGTCCAGTGCCGTGAGCAGCCGGGCCACCCCGTCGTCGTCGAGCGCGTCGTCCGGGTCGCCGGAGTCCTCGCGCAGCAGGATCTGGTTGCCGGCCAGCATGCGCCGCTTCACCGGCGTCGGGCGGCCGGGCTGGTTGACCGTACGGTCCCAGACGCCGGCCCGGTCCAGACAGTCGTGCAACTCGTCCCCGGCGACGTCCGCGCCGACCGGTGCGACCAGCACCGCCCGGCCCCCGAGCGCCGCGACGTTCACCGCGGTGTTCGCCGCCCCGCCGGCCGCCGAGATCCGCCGGCGCAGGGTGAGGACGGGGGCGGGCGCCTCCCGGCAGAGCCGGTCGGACTCGGCGAACCGCCAGTCGTCGAGCATGGCGTCGCCGATGACCAGGACGGGACGCCCCAGCCAGCCCTCCACCACGGTGGCGAGCCGGCGCTGTTCCGCTGCTGCTGCCATGCCTCCCGGGGTCCCCCTCGGCACCCCCGTCAAACCTGGGCGCACCCTCGGCGCGGGTTTCGGGCACCGGGCCCCGGGAAGGGACGGACGGTACCCCGGAGAGGAGAGGACACCGACATGGCAGCGACGACACTTCAGGGCAGGCGGATCGCGTTCCTGGCCGCCGACGGCGTGGAGGAGGCCGAGTACGTCCAGCCCCGCGAGGCGGTGGAGCGGGCCGGCGCCACGGCGGTGCTGGTCTCGCTCAGGCCCGGCACGATCCGGTCCTTCGACCACCTGGACCAGTCCACCGCGTACGACGTGGACGTGACCGTGGCCGACGCGGACGTGGGCGGCTACGACGCGCTGGTGCTGCCCGGCGGGGTGGCGAACCCGGACTTCCTGCGGACCGACCCGGCCGCGGTGCGCTTCGTCAGGGGGTTCTTCGACGCCGGCAAGCCGGTCGGGGTGATCTGCCACGGCCCGTGGACGCTGATCGAGGCGGACGTGGTGCGGGGCCGCCGGATGACCTCCTGGCCGAGCCTGCGCACCGACCTGACCAACGCGGGCGCGATCTGGGTCGACGAGCAGGTCGTCACGGACGACGGGCTGGTCAGCAGCCGAAAGCCCGGCGACCTGCCGGCTTTCTGCGCGAAGATCGTCGAGGAGTTCGCCGAGGGGCGGCACCCGTCCCGGTGACCCCTCGTCGACCGTGCGGTCGGCGGGCCGACGGCCGGCACCGCCGGCCGACTCGCGGTCGACCCGACCGGCGGCCAGCCGGCACGCATGTTTCGGGTGGGCGGGGAAAGGACCTGGGATGACCACGGAAGCCCCGGTGCTCAACAGGCGGCAGATCCGGCTGCTCATGTTCGGCCTGATGACCGGCATGCTGCTGGCCGCGCTCGACCAGACGATCGTCGGCACCGCCCTGCCGACGATCGTCGGCGAGCTGGGCGGGATCAACCACTACTCGTGGGTGGTCACCGCGTACCTGCTCGCCTCCACGGCCTCGACGCCGCTCTACGGCAAGATGGCCGACCTGTACGGGCGCCGCCCGGTGTTCCTCTTCTCCATCGGCACGTTCCTGCTCGGCTCGCTGCTGGCCGGCCTGTCGCAGGACATGACCCAGCTCATCGTCACCCGCGGGATCCAGGGTCTCGGCGCCGGCGGCCTGATGACGCTGGCGTTCACCATCATCTCGGACGTGGTCACGCCGCGGGAACGCGGTCGCTACCAGGGGCTGTTCGGGGCGGTCTTCGGTCTCTCCTCGGTCGCCGGGCCGCTGGTCGGCGGCTACTTCGCCGAGACCGACTGGCGGTGGATCTTCTACGTCAACGTGCCGCTGGCGATCCTGGCGATCGTGGTCTGCTCCCGGGTGATGCGGCTGATCCCGTTCACCCGGCGCGACCACGCGATCGACTGGCTCGGCGCGGCGCTGCTGGTCGCCGGGGTGAGCTGCCTGCTGCTCGCGCTGAGCTGGGGCGGCAACGAGTACGCCTGGGGCTCCGGCGTGATCATCGGGCTCTTCGTCGCGGGCGCGGTGCTCGGCGTGCTCTTCGTGCTCCAGGAGGCCCGGGTGGCCGAGCCGATCCTGCCGCTGCGGCTGTTCCGCAGCGCCACCTTCGCCCTGGCCAACAGTGCCGGCTTCGTGCTCGGCCTGGTGATGTTCGGGTCGATCATCTTCATCCCGCTCTACCTCCAGATCGTCAAGGGCGCCTCGCCGACCCGCAGCGGCCTGCTGATGCTGCCGATGATGGCCGGCATCATCATCACCTCGGTGCTGACCGGTCGGGCGATGAGTCGGATCGGGCGGTACAAGTGGTTCCCCGTGGCCGGTGCGGCGGTGCTGGTGGTCGGCATGCTGCTGTTCACCCGGCTGGAGGTGGGCACCTCGCTCTGGGTGGCCTTCGGCTTCATGGTGGTGATCGGCGTCGGGCTGGGGCTCTGCATGCAGTCGCTGATCCTGGCCGTGCAGAACGCCGTCTCGATGCGGGACCTGGGCGCCGGCACCTCGTCGGCGACGTTCTTCCGGTCACTGGGCGGGTCGTTCGGCGTCGCCATCCTCGGTGCGGTGCTGTCGTCGCGGCTCACGTCCGAGCTGGCCGGCCGGCTGCCGGGGGCGATCGCCCAGTTGCCGCCGCAGCAGCAGGCCGCGGTGGCGGCGAGCGGCGGAGCGGACGTCTCGGTCAACGACCCGGCCACCATCCTGGCCCTGCCCGCCCCCGTCCGCGCGGCCGTCCAGGTGTCGTTCGTCGAGTCGCTGCACCTGGTCTTCCTGACCACCGGGCTGATCGCGATCGTGGCGGTGCTGGTCACCCTCGCGCTGCCGAACGAGAAGCTGCGCGGGGCGGGCCCCGGCGGCGCCACGGGCGGCACGGACGGCCTCGGCGGCGAGGCCCCGGCGCCGGGCGGCAAGCCGCTGTCCCGGGAGTCGAAGGAGGAGGCCGCCGCCGAGATGGAGGCGAAGAGCCAGACGTTGCTGTGACCCTCGGCGGTCACCCCGGGCGCGATCGGCGTCCGGGGTGCGCCCCGGCCCGGGTCACTTGAGGATCAGCCGGTTGGTCTGCTCGAAGACGTCGAGGTCGGCGAGGGTCTCGGGGACGCTCGTGGAGAGTGGGGCCGGGAACTGCTCCCGGTGGAAGAAGCCGGCGTCGACGGTCTCGTCGGTGACCCGGGCCAGGTTGCCGTCCCACTCCTCGACACGGAACGCGGTCGTGAAGATCTGGTACGTGTGGCCGTACATGTTGGTGTGGGTGCGGTCCGGGCCGGTGTAGAGGGCGAAGGCGCTGACCCGCAGGGCGCGCAGGCCGGTCTCCTCGCGCACCTCGCGGACGGCGCAGTCGGCGATCGACTCGCCCAGTTCCATCGCCCCGGCCGGCAGGGCCCACTGGTGGTTGTCGGAGCGCTGGATCAGCAGGACGCGCCCGGCGTTGTCGCGGACCACGGCGCGGGCCCCGACGAACATCAGCGTCCGGTCACCGGCCAGGGCGCGCAACTGGCCCACGTACGAATCGGCCCAGGAGATGCTCACCCGGACAATTTACGGGGCCGGCCGGGGGCGGACGGGGTTTCCAGGGTTCCCAAGGTGTGACCGGCGACACTAATTTGTTACCCATGCGTAGCACGATGATGGACGCCCCCCTCCAGGTCGCGCGGATCCTCACCCACGGTTCGACCGTGCACGGCACGGCCGAGGTCGTCACATGGACCGGCGGCGAACCGCGCCGCATGTCGTACGCCGAGGTCGGGCGGACGGCCGCCCGGCTGGCCCACGCGCTGCGCGACGAGTGCGGGGTCACCGGCGACGAGCGGGTCGCCACCTTCATGTGGAACAACAACGAGCACCTCGTGGCCTACTTCGCGGTGCCGAGCATGGGCGCCGTGCTGCACACCCTCAACATCCGGCTCTTCCCGGAGCAGGTCGCCTACATCGCCAACCACGCCGAGGACCGGGTGGTGCTGGTCGACTCGACGCTCATCCCGCTGCTCGCCCGGGTGATCGGCGAGATGACCACGGTGCGGCACGTGGTCGTGGTCGGCGGCGGGGACCCGGCCCCGCTGGTGGCGGCGGCCGGCGACCGGATCGCCGTACACCACTGGGACGCGCTGCTGGCCGATCGGCCCGACGTCTACGACTGGCCGGAGGTGGACGAGCGCGCCGCCGCCGCCCTCTGCTACACCTCCGGGACCACCGGACACCCCAAGGGCGTCGCCTACTCGCACCGGTCGATATACCTGCACTCCCTCCAGGTCTGCATGCCGGAGTCGTTCGGCCTCGGCCCGACCACCCGCGAGCTGGTCATCGTGCCGATGTTCCACGCGATGGCCTGGGGTCTGCCCTACGCGGCGTTCATCTCCGGCGCGTCGGTGATCATGCCGGACCGGTTCCTCCAGGCCGCGCCGATCGCCGACATGATCGCCGCCGAGCGGCCCACCCTGGCCGGGGCTGTGCCGACCATCTGGAACGACCTGCTGGCCCACCTAGACGGCCACGAGGTGGACACCTCCTCGCTGCAGGAGGTGATCGTCGGCGGGTCGGCCTGCCCGCCGGCGCTGATGCACGCGTTCGGCGAGCGGCACGGCATCGACATCGTGCACGCCTGGGGGATGACCGAGATGTCGCCGCTCGGCTCGGTGGCCCGCCCGCCGGCCGGGGCGACCGGCGACGACGCCTGGCGCTACCGCTACACCCAGGGCCGGGTGCCGGCCGGGGTCGAGGCCCGGATCGTCGGCCCGCTGGGCGAGCCGATGCCCGCCGACGGCACGTCCGTGGGCGAGCTGGAGGTCCGGGGGCCCTGGGTGACCGCCCGCTACCTCGGCGACGACGCCCCGGACGAGGAGAAGTTCCGCGACGGCTGGCTGCGCACCGGCGACGTCGGCACCCTCTCGCCGGACGGCTACATCACCCTCACCGACCGGTCCAAGGACGTGATCAAGTCCGGCGGCGAGTGGATCTCCTCGGTCGAGCTGGAGAACGCGCTGATGGCCCACCCGGCCGTGCTGGAGGCCTGCGTGGTCGGGGTGCCCGACGAGCGCTGGGGGGAGCGGCCCCTGGCCACCGTCGTCCTTCGCGAGGGCGCGTCGGCCGACCCGGCGGAGCTGCGGGAGTTCCTGGCCGGGTCGGTGGCCCGCTGGCAGTTGCCGGAGCGCTGGGCGGTCATCGACGCGGTGCCGAAGACCAGCGTCGGCAAGTTCGACAAGAAGGTGGTGCGCTCGAGGTACGCCGAGGGCGAGCTGAGTGTCCGGGAGCTGGCGGCCCCGTAACGTTTTCAGGCGCACCGTCGCCTGTTGGGGTAAGGGACGCACTCCTGAGACATCCCTCCCCAGGGGCGGCCCCGGCGTTCGCACCGCGCCGGGGCCGCCCGTTCCTTTGCGGGGCGACCCGCACCACCATTGTTGCGAAAGTTGTTCGCCTCTGTCCCGATGACGGGGAAATCAGCCCGGATCAGAGGGGTTTGGGGCGGCGGGTCCCGGCCGGCTGGCGGGCGCTGAGCCGTCTCCCGGTGGGCGCTCAGCCGTCTCCCGGCGGGGCCGTCACCCCGCGGCGCTGGTGCTGATGAGCACCTTCCCGACCACCGAGTTCTCCACCGCCCGGTGCGCGGCGGCGGTCGCCGAGAGCGAGTGGTGGTGCAGCGGCAGGCCCGCGTCCTCGCCCACCCGGATGCCGCCCTGCGCCGCCGCGGCGGCCACGTCCACCACCGCCTGGGCCTTGGCCGCCTTCGGCTCCGTGTAGACGAGCACGAACTGCCAGCGCGCGTTCGGCACCATCGACGACCGGATCGGCAGGGTCACCTCGTCCCCGCCGTCGTCGGCGTAGACGCACACCGCGCCGCCGCGCCCGAGCAGTTGCACGTCGGTCGCGGCGTTGCGCGCCGGGGAGACCTCGACGATCGTGTGCACCCCGTCGGGTGCGATCTTGCGGACCTCCTCGACCACGTCCTGCTCCCGGTAGTTGACCACGAAGGACGCGCCGGCCGCCGCCGCGAGCTGCGCCTTCTCGGGGCTGCTGACCGTGGCGACCACGCAGGCGTCCGCCCACCGCGCGAGCTGGATGGCCGCGTTGCCCACCGCCCCCGCCCCGCCCTGCACGAGCACCGTGTGGTCGCTGAGCGACCCGGCGTGCAGCCTGTCCGGCGTGTACTCCCCGGCCGTCAGGCACCGGTGCGCGGTGAGGAAGGGGATGCCCAGGCAGGCCCCCACGTCGAAGGAGGCGTCGCCGAGGGGCACCGCCTGCCGGACCGGCACCACCGTGTACTCGGCCGCGGTGCCCCACGGGCGCTGCCAGGCGGCCTCCCACAGCCAGACCCGCTCGCCGGCCAACTCCCGGTCGACACCCTGGCCGACCGACTCGATCACCCCCGCGCCGTCCTGCCCCGGCGTCTGCCAGCCGTCCGGCAGCGGCCCCTGCCGGCGCGACTTCCAGTCCGTCGGGTTCACCCCGGAGACCGCCACCCGCACCAGGACCTCGCCGGGACCCGGCTCCGGCACCGGCCGGTCGACCAGTTGCAGCACCGAGGCGTCGCCGGTGCGCTCGTACACGATCGCCTTCATCCCCGTCTCCTCACCCGGCGGCCCCGGCGCGGGGCGCCGTCGGCTGCCGTACCCGGCGGACCCGCGCTCATGCCGATCCCGGCAGGGCCGGAAACCGTGCAACCGGGTGACCGGCGGGAGGGAGTGGTCATGCGGGACGGGGTGGGGGCCGACGCCGAACCGGCCGGCGCCGGGGAGTCGCGGGGCCGCTCGGCGACGCGCGCCGAGGTCGAGCCCGAGTCGGGCGGGTCTGACGGGCCCGGCGTGGCTACGCTGACCGGGTGGCGACCAGGCGGGTGCCGGAGCGGCTGCGCTGGGCCGTGGACCGGCTCGACCTGCGCGCCGGCCACCGGGTGCTGGAGATCGGCTGCGGCAACGGCGTGGCCGTCGCGCTCATCTGCGCGGTGCCGGAGGTCGCCCGGGTCGTCGCGGTCGACCGGTCCGCCACCGCGCTGCGGGCCGCCACCCAGCGCAACGCCGCGCAGGTCGCCGCCGGTCGGGCCGTCTTCCGGCACGCCGACCTGTCCACCCTGGACTCCCCCGGGGAGCGCTACGACCGGATCCTCGCCGTCAACGTCAACCTGTTCTGGACCCGGCCGCCCACGGCCGAGTTCCGCCGCCTCGCCGGCCTGCTGGCCCCCGACGGCGTGCTGCACCTGGTCTACGAGCCGCCGCACCCCGCCCGGCTGGCCCCGCTCGTCGACCGGCTCACCGACCGGGTGGGCGCCGCGGGCTGGACCGTCGCGGAGATCGCCCGGGTCGACCGGCCGACGCCGCTGCTGGACGTGGTCGTCCGTCCGGCCTGAGCCGCTACCCGAGCCGGTCCACCGTGGCGGGGGTCAGCTCGTCCACCGCGCCCAGCACCACCGCCGCGAGCCGCTCGGCGTCCGGGTCCAGCGGGTACGACCCGTGCGGCACCGCCACCACCGTCATCCCGGCGGCGGCGGCCGACCGGACGCCGTTGGACGAGTCCTCCACGGCGACGCAGCGGGCCGGGTCGACGCCCAGCCGTCCGGCGACCGCCAGGTAGACGTCCGGCGCCGGCTTGCCCCGCTCGGTCTCCTCGGTCGACAGCGTCGCGCCGAACGCGTCGGTCAGGCCCGTCGCGGCCAGCGCCGCCGCGATCAGCCGGGTCGGCGAGGAACTGGCGAGCCCCAGCGGCCACCGCCCGGCCAGCCGACGCACGACCTCGTCGGCCCCGTCGATCAGCGGTACGTGCGCCGCGTACCGCCGGATCATCTCCTCGACCACCTCGGTGGCGACCTGCTCGGCGCTCCGGTCGACGCCCAGCTCCCCGCTGAGGTACCGGGCCCACTCGCCGGTGCTCATGCCCATCAGCCGGCGCTGCGTGTCGGCCTGCCAGGTCCCGCCGTGCGCCGCCACGTACGCCCGTCGCACCTCCTCCCAGACCGGCTCCGAATCCACGATCACGCCGTCCAGGTCGAAGATCACCGCATCCGCCACGGCCCCATCCTGCCCCATCGGGCGCCGACCCGCGCCGTCCCGGACGGGCGACGACCGGGCCGACTCGCCGGGCGATGACCCGTGCCGTTCCCGGGCGGGCGATGACCCGTGCCGTCCCGGACGGGCGGCGGTCAGCTCTGCGGGGTGGGCAGGCCGATCGGGTTCTCCTCCGGGATGACGAAGTGGGCGGCGCGGGCGATCGGTTCGAGCAGGTCCAGGAGCCGGTCGGCGCGCTCGGGGCCCAGCGCCCGCCACGGTCGCGCGGCGGCGGCGTCGGTGGCGTCCTCGATCGCCTGGAACCGGGCGCGGCCCTGCGTGGTCGCCTCGCCCTCGGCGGTGAGCCAGCCGCGCTCGGCCAGCCGGGCACGGGCGGCGGTCCACTGCTCCTCGGCCCAGCCCCGCCCGGCCAGGTACTGCGGGGACAGGCCGACCGCGACCCGCCAGGCCAGCGTCTCCACCGGGTCGAGGTCGGCCGCGACCAGCGCCCCGACGTGCCCGTCGCCCCGGTGCTCCCGCAGCGTCGTGGCGGCCTGCCACAGCCGGGCCAGCGGGTATTCGCCGCGCGGCAGGGCGGCGTTGGCCGCGCCGAGCACCCGGCCGGCGGGCTCCACCTCGGCGGCGGCCGCCTCCAGCAGCTCGGCCGCCTCGACCAGGTGCGACTCGGGCAGCTCGTAGGTCAGCTCGGCCAGCGCCTGCACCGCGCCGGTGAGCCGGGCGCGCAGCGCCTCCGGCGGGGTGGCGAGTCGCCAGACTGCCGGCAGCGCCCGCGCCACGGTGTGCGGGGCGAAGTTGAAGAACGACCCGACCACCGGCGCGGCGTCGACGGGCCCGAGCGGCGCCGCCCGGCCGGCGAAGTAGCCGCGCCAGAAGCCGCGCAGCCCGACCGCCTCGAAGGCGGCCCGGGCACGGGGATGGAAGTAGGTGACCGCGTGGACCGGCTCGAAGTGCGTCCACATCACCCGGGCGGTCCGCCCCGCGTCGTCCAGCGCCGTCACGTGCACCTCCGCGTCGGGTCCGGTGGTCACCCCGGACGGCGGGCGCCCGGGGTGACGCTGAACCTACTGCCGCTGGCTGAAGGGCCGGAAGCCCTCTGTGGGCTACTGCATCACACCGGGGCGACAACCCGGGCGAACCGGGCCGGCCACCGGGTCACTGGGCCGCGAGCACGTCCACGACGAAGCGCAGCGGGCCGGTCGGCCGCCCGCTGGAGGCGTCGTTGCCGTACGCCAGCTCGGCCGGGATGTCGAGCTGCACGCGGCTGCCGACGGTCACCCCGACCAGGCCCTGGTCCCAGCCGGGGATGACCTGGCCGACGCCGATCGCGAAGGAGGCCGGCTGGCCGGCGTTCCACGACGAGTCGAACTCCTTGCCGTCCTTGTAGAACACGCCCACGTAGTTCGTGGTGATCGTCTGGCCCTTCTGCACCGCCGGGCCGGTGCCCTTGATCAGCGGGGTCACGGTGAGCTTCTTCAGCTCGCCCTTGCCGGCGGCGACCGTCGGCTTGGTGCCCAGGGCCGGGTCCGCACCCGCCGGGAGCTGCGGGGCGGGGGGCGCGTCGGCCGCCGGGGCGGTGGCGGACGCCGACGGGGTGCCCGCTGCCTGCTCCTTCGAGTCGTCGTCGTTCTGCCCGATCGTCACGAAGACGGTGATCAGCACCGCGACCACGGCGACGCCGGCGAGCCCGCCGGCCCACGCCTGCCGGCGACGCTTCGCCTCGGCCGCCTTCTGCGCCGCCAACTGGGCGGCCAGCCGCCGCTCCGACTTCTGGGCTCGGTTCTGCGTACGCTCGCTCACGGCGTCGACTCCCTGCTGCGAAGGTGTGGCCGGCATCGGAGTGCCGGGGGGAAAGCCGACGCACACGGTACCCGCCCCGACGCCTACCGTGCCGCCTCGGCCGTCCCGCTTCCACCACGCGGGCCACCCCCGCCCCACCAGCACCGGCAGGAACGCCCGGGGCAGGGCGGCGGCCGGCGGGCCGCCGCCCACGGGCTCAGCCGGCCAGGTGCCGGGCCAGGGACTGCCGCAGGTGGTGCTTCGGCCGCGCCCCGACGATCGAGCCGACCACCTCGCCCCGGTGGAAGACCAGGAGGGTGGGCAGGGACAGCACGCCGTACGTGCGCGTGGTGTCCGGGTTGGCGTCGGTGTCGGTAGTGGCGAAGACCAGCTGCCCGGCGAACTCCCCGGCCAGCTCGGCGAGGCTGCGGGAGATCGCCCGGCACGGCGGGCACCAGTCCGCCCAGAAGTCGACCACCACCGGCCGGTCGGCGGCGAGCACCACGGCGGCGAAGGTGTCGTCGGTGACGGCGGTCAGCGAGCCGTGCGGCGCAGTCTGGAGCATGTTTCCTCCCGGTGGGCGATGGCGTGGGCGAGCTGGTCCCGCAGCTCCTGCCGGACCGCGTGCAGTCGGTCGATGCCGGCGTCCACCTCGGCCAGCTTCCGCCGCAGCACGGCGACGGAGTCCGGGCAGACGTGGCCGGAGGCGTTGCCGGCTCGGAGGCAGGCGACGAACGGGCGGATGTCGTCGAGCCCGAAGCCCACCGCGAGCAGGGCCCGGATCTCGCGTACGACGTGCAGCTCCGCCTCGTCGTAGACCCGGTAGCCGTTGGCCGAGCGGGCCGCCCGGACCAGGCCGTGCGTCTCGTAGTAGCGCAGGGCCCGGGTGCTCGTGCCGGCGCGTTCCGCCAGCTCACCGATCAGCATCCGACCTCCCTCGTCCGACGCGACCGACGCTAGACCTTGCCACCGGCGTCAAGGCAACCCGCGCGGTGCGCCGGGCAGGCGTCGCCGGCCGGGGGACGCGGGCCGGCGCGGGTCAGGCGGTCTTGCGGGCCGCCTTCTTCGGGGCCGCCTTCTTCGCCGCGGGCTTCTTCTCGCCCTCGGCGGCCTTCTTCGGGGCTGCCTTCTTCGCGGCCGTCTTCTTGGGCGCCGCCTTCTTCTCGGCGGCCTTCTTGGCCGGCGCCTTGGCCGCCTTCTTCTCGGCCGCCTTCTTCTGGGCGGAACGGGCCGCCGAGATCGGGGTCGGCTCGCCGCCACCGCCGGCCGGCGCCTCGCCCCGGGCGGCCTTGGCCCGCTCCACGGACGCCTTCAGCGCCGCCATCAGGTCCACCGCCGCCGCCGGGGCCTCCTCGACCTCCTCCGGCTGGACCACCTCGCGGCCCTCCACCTTCGCGTCGATGACCTCCTGGAGGGCCGCCCGGTAGTCGTCGGTGAACGCGTCCGGCTCGAACTCGCCGGCCATCGAGTCGATCAGCGAGCTGGCCATGGCCAGCTCCGGCGGGCGGACCTTCAGGTCCTCGTCCAGGAAGCCGAAGTCGGGGCTACGGATCTCGTCCGGCCAGAGCATCGTGTTGAGCAGCAGCACGCCCTCCCGGACCCGCAGCGTGGCGAGCTGTTCCCGCTGGCGCAGGGCCACCTTGACGATCGCCACCCGCTCCGAGTCGGCGAGCGCGTCGCGTAGCAGCACGTACGGCTTGGTGGCGGTGCCCTCCGGCTCCAGGAAGTACGCCTTGTTGTAGAGGATCGGGTCGACCTGCTCGGCGGGGACGAACTCCAGCACGTCGATCGCGTGCGAGGTGGACAGCGGCAGGTCGGCGAAGTCCTCGTCGGTCAGGATCACCATCTCGCCGCCGCCGATGTCGTAGCCCTTGGCGATGTCGTCGTAGGTGACCTCCTCGCCGCAGACCTGGCAGGTGCGCTTGTAACGGATCCGGCCGCCGTCGTCCCGGTGCACCTGGTGGAAGCGGATGTCCTTCTCCTCGGTGGCCGAGTAGACCCGCACCCCGATCGAGACCAGCCCGAACGAGACCGCTCCCTTCCAGATGGCCCGCATCCCGTGCTCCTCTCGCCGGTACTGCCCAGGATCCCAAAAGATCGAAGGCCACGCGAGCGCTTCCGTGGGCAAGTACAGTCGTGAGGTGCCCGGCGCGCCGCTCAAGCCGATGCTCGCGATGACCGGGCAGCTCCCGGCGGGTGCCGGCTGGGCGTACGAGTTCAAGTGGGACGGCGTCCGCGCGCTCGCCGACATCTCCGGCGGCCGGCAGCACCTGTACGCCCGCTCCGGCGTCGAGATCACCGTCGCGTACCCCGAGCTGGCCACCCTCCAGAAGCAGGTGGGCGACGCGCTGCTCGACGGCGAGGTGGTGCTGCTCGGCGAGCACGGCCAGCCCTCGTTCACCGCCCTGGCGGAGCGGATGCACGTCCGCGACCGGAACAAGGCCGCCCGGCTGGCGGCGACCATCCCGGTGACGTACATGATCTTCGACCTGCTCCGGCTCGACGGCGAGGACCTGACCGGCCGGTCGTACGCCCGCCGGCGGGAGGCCCTGGACGGGCTCGCGCTCGGCGGCGCCCGGTGGGCGGTGTCGCCGGTCTTCCCGGACGGCCTGGCCACCTACGAGGCGGCGGGCGAGCACGGCCTGGAGGGGGTGATGGCCAAGCGGGTCGACTCGGTCTACCGCCCGGGGGTGCGCTCGCCGGACTGGGTGAAGGTCAAGCTGGAGGTGACCGGCGACTTCGTGGTCGGCGGCTGGCGGCCCGGGGCGCGGAAGATCGGCGGCCTGCTGGTCGGGGTGCCGCGCCCGGACGGGCGGCTCACCTACCGGGGGCGGGTCGGTGGCGGCATCGGCGCGGCCATCGAGCGGGAACTGCTCCGCGAGCTGGAGCCGCTGCGCACCGGCGGTTCGCCGTTCGCCGACGCCCTGCCGCGCGAGGATGCGCGGGGCGCGATCTGGGTAACCCCGAGGGTCGTGGTGGAGGTGAAGTACGGCCAGCGCACCCCGGACGGGCGGTTGCGGTTCCCCCGGGTGCTCCGGCTGCGACCGGACAAGCCCGCCGAGGAGGTCGACGATGCCGGGTGAGCGGTTGAAGGTGGACGTCGAGGGGCGTTCGCTGGAGGTGTCCAACCTGGACAAGGTGCTCTATCCCGACGCGGGGTTCACCAAGGGCGAGGTGATCGACTACTACACCCGCATCGCCCCGGTGCTCCTGCCGCACCTGCAAGGCCGGGCGCTGACCCGGATCCGCTTCCCCAACGGGGTCACCGGCGGCTCGTTCTTCGAGAAGAACGCCCCGGCCGCCACCCCCGGCTGGGTACGCACCGAGACGCTGCCCGCGCCCGGGTCGAGCAAGGGCCGGGAAACCATCGACTACGTGGTCGCCGACGACCTGCCCACCCTGGTCTGGCTGGCCAACCTCGCCGCGCTGGAGCTGCACACCCCACAGTGGAAGATCGGCGAGCACCCGGACATGATGGTCGTCGACCTGGATCCGGGGCCGCCGGCGGCGCTGCGCCAGTGCTGCCAGGTGGCGTTGCTGATGCGGGACCGGCTCGCCGAGGACGGCATCGACAGCTACCCGAAGACGTCCGGGAAGAAGGGCATGCAGCTCTGCTGCCCGATCGCCGGCACGCAGGACGCCGAGGACGTGTCGGCCTACGCCAAACGGATCGCCCAGGAACTGGAACGGGCGCACCCGAAACTGGTCGTGTCGAAGATGGCGAAGAACCTGCGGCCCGGCAAGGTCTTCATCGACTGGAGCCAGAACAACGCGGCCAAGACGACCGTGTCGCCGTACTCGCTGCGGGCCCAGTCGGTGCCGTCCGTGTCCACCCCGCTGACGTGGGACGAGGTCGCGGCGGGCGCGGCCGGGAAACGGCCGGCCACCAAGCCGTACGTGGCGAGCGAGGTGCTCAAGCGGGTGGAGAAGGACGGAGACCTGCTCGCCCCGCTGCTCGACGGTGGCCCCGAGCTGCCGGTGTGACGGTCAGCGGGTCCCGCGTGCGCCCTGCCGCTGGCTCAACGTGGCGACGTCGGTTGACCGGCAGCGGTGCCCGGGATCCGCACAGCGGTGCTCCAGTCGCCGAGGAAGGCGTCGTTTTCGAGGTCCAGGGCGATGTCCAGGTCGCCGCCGAAGCTGATGCCGCCCAGTCGGCACACCTCGACGTACCAGGGCGACAGGCCGTCGCGCACTCCGTCGGGGGACATGTCGGTGCCGCCCAGGTGTTCGGCGTGGAAGACGTCGAACCTGTCCGGCACGTCGACGTAGGCGTCGCCGTCGGACGGGAAACTCACCGGTGGCACGCCTGCGTTGGGGTCGTCGCGGGGCACCAGCCACAGGGAACCGTACACGCTGTGCCTCGCCCGCCAGGAGGTGTTGTCGACCTCGCCGTCGGCGAGCGAGGGCGCCGCGGTGGGTCGGGCGACCCGTGGCCCGTTCAGCTCCGCCTCGGTGAGCCACACCATGGCGAGCAGGGACGCGACGCCGTCGTCGGCGATCTGCAGTCGTGGATGGGCCCTGGCCTGGGCGAGTTCGGCCCAGAACGGGTGCTCGGGCTGTGCGACGTCGACGGGTCGTCCGGCCATGATTGCGGTGATCTCCGGCGACGGGCGCGTCAGTCGAATGCCGGGCCGACGCTGGTTGAGTAGGGTGGCCTGAGCCTGCCCGAGGAGTGCGTGATGATCCTGACCGATGCCCTCGTCCGGGAGTCGCCGACCGGTGACCGGCCCACAGAGATGGACCGGCCGCTGCTGACGTACCTCGACGACGCGACCGGTGAGCGGGTCGACCTGACCGCCACGGAGCTGGGCGGCTGGGCGGCGCGGGCCGCCGGGCTGCTGCGCGAGGGCTGCGGGCTGGGCGTCGGCGACCGGGCGGCGGTGCTGCTCCCGGCCCACTGGCAGACCGCCGCCGTGCTGCTGGGCGCCTGGTCGGCCGGGGTGGCGGTGTCGTTCCGTCCCCGGGCGACCGCCGGGCTGCCGCAGCTCGGGCCGGGCGACAACGAGCCGTTCGACGCGGTCTTCGTCAGCGCGAAGCGGCTGGACGACTGGCTGGAGGACGTGCCCGAGGCCCGGCACCGCTACGTCCTCGGGCTGGGGTCCGCCCCGTCGACGGAGGTGCCCCTGGGCTACCTGGACTGGCTCGCCGAGGTGGGCCGGCACACCGACGCGCTGCCCGCGTCCGCCCCGCTGACCAGCGCCGACGCGGCCAGCCCGGACGGCACGAGCTACCGCCAGTGGGGCAGCGTCGCGCGGGCCGTGGCGGAGCGGCTCGACCTGCGGGCCGGCGACCGGCTGCTGGTCGACGTCGCCGAGCACGAGCAGCCCGTGTACTGGCTGCTGGCGCCGCTGGCCGTCGGCGCGTCGGTGGTGCTCTGCGCCAACCTCGACCCGGCGACGCTGGACGCCCGGATCGCCGCCGAGCAGATCACCCGGGTGCTCTGATGGGCGGGGTCTACACCGAGGCGAGCATGTCGCTGGACGGCTACATCTCCGGGCCGGACGAGAGCGGCTTCGACCTGCTCTTCCGCTGGTACGAGAACGGCGACGTCCCCGTGCCGACCGCCAAGCCGGACATGACGTTCCGCACCTCCCCGGCGAGCGCCGGCCACGTGCGCCGCACCATGGACGAGACCGGCGCCCTGGTCGTCGGCCGGCGACTCTTCGACCTGATCGGCGGCTGGGACGGCAGGCACCCCCTGGACAAGCCGGTCGTGGTGGTCACCCACCACGTGCCGGACGGCTGGCCCCGGCCGGACGCGCCGTTCACCTTCGTCACCGAGGGCATCGAGGCCGCCGTCGCGCAGGCCCGAGAGCTGGCCGGCGGCCGCTGGGTCGGGGTCAACGGCGGCACCATCGCCCGCCAGTGCCTCGACGCCGGGCTGCTGGACGAGATCCGGGTCAACCTCGTGCCGGTCCTGCTCGGCGGCGGGGTGCCGTTCTTCGACCATCTCGGTCACCCGCCGGTCGAGCTGACCGGGCCGACCGTCATCGAGGGCGACCAGGTCACCCACCTCTACTACCGGGTCCGCCGGCCGTAGCCGCCCGGCAGTCCCGAGCACGGGCCCCGTCAGCACCGGCTCGCCCACGGACCCAATGGCCCACCGGCCGGAACCACATCGCCACACGCTGCGCCGCTCCCGCCCCCGGCCGCCTTTGGCAATCTTGGACAGTTGTCGTTCCAAACGAACGGAAACCGTCCAAGATCTGGCCGGAGCAGCGTGTGGTCGGGCGGCGGCTGGGCGGCGGGGTCGTCTTCTGCTCGGGGTGGTTGCGGGTCCGCCAGGGTCGGCGGGAGCAGGGCGCGGTGTGGTCGGCCGGCAGGGCGCACCGCGCGCCGCCGGGCAGCGTGCGGTCGCAGAAGACCCAGTGGCGTACGCCCTGCTGGTCCTCGGCCGAGACGGTGACGCCGCCCGGCTCGACGCGGCGCTGAGCCTTATTGGAAGAGCCTGCCGGGCCTTCTGGAGCGGCCCCGCTTGCTGATCATGGAATCCCTGCGCCTGCGGCGCACCATGATCGACTTTGTCTGCCTCTTCAGAGCTTGGAGGATCCTGTCCCTCATCGCATGCCTCTTCTCGCGTATGTCGGGTCGGCCATCGCGATTCCGCGCCGGGCCGTGGCCCAGCGTGATGGTGGTGCGGGCCACGGGCCCGAATCCGTCGCCGGTATCGCAGCCCGCGTACCCGGGCAGAGATCAGTCATTCGTCAGCGTCGGGCCACACCGCTGAGCCGGCGCCAGGCCCGCCACACCGACCGGAGGGACGTGCGATTCCCGCGAGGTCTGTCCGGTGACGGGAGTCAGTCGACCGTCGGCAGCTTCGGGCCGAGGACGTCGTCGGCGTCGACGATCGTGTACGCGTACCCCTGCTCGGCGAGGAAGCGCTGGCGGTGGGCGGCGTACTCGGTGTCGATGGTGTCCCGGGAGACGACGGTGTAGAAGTGCGCCTGCCGGCCGTCGGCCTTGGGCCGCAGCACCCGCCCGAGGCGCTGCGCCTCCTCCTGCCGCGAGCCGAACGTGCCGGAGACCTGGATCGCCACGGCCGCCTCGGGCAGGTCGATGGAGAAGTTGCCGACCTTCGAGATCACCAGGGTGCGGATCTCCCCGGAGCGGAACGCGTCGAAGAGCCGCTCCCGTTCCTTGTTGGTGGTCGAGCCCTGCACGATCGGCGCGTCGAGGTATTCGCCGAGCTGGTGCAACTGCTCGATGTAGCCGCCGATCACCAGCGTCTGCTCGCCCGGGTGCCGGTCCACCAGCGCCTTGACCACGGGCAGCTTCGTGCGGGCGGTCGCCGCCATCCGGTAGCGCTCCTCGGCCTCCGCCGTCGCGTACGACATGCGCTCCGCGTCGGTGAGCGTCACGCGTACCTCGGTGCACTGGGCCGGGGCGATCCAGCCCTGCGACTCGATGTCCTTCCACGGCGCGTCGTACCGCTTCGGGCCGATCAGGCTGAACACGTCGCCCTCCCGGCCGTCCTCACGGACCAGCGTCGCTGTCAGCCCCAGCCGGCGGCGGGCCTGGAGGTCCGCGGTGAACCGGAAGATCGGCGCGGGCAGCAGGTGTACCTCGTCGTAGACGACCAGGCCCCAGTCGCGGGCGCCGAACAGGTCCAGGTGGGTGAACGCTCCGCCGCGCCGCGAGGTGAGCACCTGGTACGTGGCGATGGTGACCGGGCGGATCTCCTTGCGCTCGCCCGAATATTCCCCGATCTCCTCCTCGCTCAGGGAGGTGCGGGCGATCAGCTCGCGCTTCCACTGCCGCCCGGCGACCGTGTTGGTGACCAGGATCAGCGTGGTGACCTTCGCCTCGGCCATCGCCGCCGCCCCGACCAGCGTCTTGCCCGCGCCACAGGGGAGCACCACCACGCCCGACCCGCCGGCCCAGAACGCCTCCACGGCCTCCCGTTGGTACGACCGCAGCGTCCACGGCCTGCCGCCGTCCTTGCCGGTCTCGGCCAGCTCGATCGGGTGCGCCTCGCCGTCGACGTAGCCGGCCAGGTCCTCCGCCGGCCAGCCCAGCTTGAGCAGCGCCTGCTTGAGCCGGCCCCGCTCGGACGGGTGCACCGCGATCGTGTCGTCGTCGATCTTCGCGCCGAGCATGCCGGCGAGCTTCTTGCTCTTGGCGACCTCGATCAGCACCATGCGGTCCAGGGCCCGCAGGACGAGGCCGTGCGCCGGGTCGTTGGCGAGTTGGAGCCGGCCGTACCGGTCCATCGTCTCGGCCACGTCGACCAGCAGCGCGTGCGGCACCGGGTACCGCGAATACTTGATCAGCGCGTCCACCACGGCCTCGGCGTCGTGGCCGGCGGCGCGCGCGTTCCACAACCCGAGCGGGGTCAGCCGGTAGGTGTGCACATGCTCCGGGGAGCGCTCCAGCTCCGCGAAGGGCGCGATGGCCATCCGGCACGCCTGCGCGTCGGGGTGGTCGATCTCCAGCAGCAGGGTCTTGTCCGACTGCACGATCAGGGGTCCACCGCTCACGCCAGTGCCTCTCCTCCGCCTCGGGTCGCCGGCTGTCCGGGAGGTGACTGACCCGCCCCGGGCCGACCCACCAGTGTTGCACGTATCCGGGTGACGCCAGAAAAATCTGGACACGGGGCGCAACCGGAACGGCACTCGCAACGTCTAGCAATAGGACACCTGTCACGGGAGGCGCCATGAAACACGTCCGGATCACCACCCGGCTCGTCGCCCTGGCAGTGGCCACGCTGGTCGGTGCCGGTGCGTGCACGTTCGAGCCGCGGGCCGACGGAGGTGGGGGCGGGGGTCCCGTCCCGGTCGGTGCCACGGAGCAGTTAACGGGGGCGAGCGGTGCGCCCGGGCCGGACCAGCGGGCCGGCACGGCGACGGCGAAGCCGGCGGTGAAGCCCGCGCCGAACCGCCCGAGGCCGACCCGGCCCGCGCCGAAGCCCACCACGTCGCCGTCGGCCGCCGGCTGCCCGCAGGGGGAGCACCAGCGCGCGGTGGAGGCGTACCTCGCCCGGCTGGGCGGGTTCGGGACGCTGACCGTGGACGGCCGCCAGTCCGCCGCCGACTGCGCCGCGATCAAGAAGTTCCAGAAGCGGTACGACATCCGCCCCGCCCACGGCCGCGCGGGGCCCACCACCCACGACGTGGCGAAGCGGCTCGCCACCACCGACACGGCGCGCTGCAAGGCCGGCTCGGGCACCACCTTCTGCATCGACCTGACCCGGCAGACGACCTGGGTGATGCGCAACGGCAAGGTGCTCGTGAAGCCGACGGTCACCCGGACGGGCATGCCCGGCTACCGCACCCCGGCCGGCACCTTCAAGATCAACTATCGCAACATCAAGGAGTGGTCCGACCCGTACGAGGTCTGGCTCCCGTACTGGCAGCACTTCACGCAGGGGATGGGCTTCCACGAGACCACGACCTACCTGCACAACAAGGCGATCGGCTCGCACGGCTGCGTCAACCTGCTGCACGCCGACGCGGTCCGGTACTGGGAGCTGGGCAAGGTCGGCAGCCGGGTGGTGGTGGTCGGGCGGCGCCCCGGCACCTGATCCGCCGCCGCCCCGGGGCCCCGGCCCGTCCGCGTCGCACATGTCGTCCGATCGGGGTTTTATCCCCTGTCACTCCGGTCACCCGAGTGACACGCTGGAAGGCCACGCGTCGGACGGACGGGGAGGCTGGAGATGACGGTCGACCGGGAAGCGAGACCGGAGCACAGCGCCGAGCGCGACCGGTCACCGGACGAGGGGGTCTCCACCGTCACCGTCGTCGCGTACGCGGCCGCCGCGGCGGTGCTCCTCGGCTGGTTCCTCTTCGGCTGGCTGGTGCTCGAACAGGGCTTCGTCGACTCGGTCGGCGAGTCGGCCGGCGCCGGGTTCGCGCTGCTGCTGATCGTCTCCGTCGTCGGGACGGTACGCCGCAGCCGGCGCTGACCCGGCCCGAGGCCCGCCGGTCCTGCCAGAGGAACGACCCGTGGGCGGACGGGCGCCGGCGCTCAGTCCTCCAGCACCGCCGCCGTGATCCGGTGCAGGGCGAAGGTGTGCAGCATCTCCGTGCGCTCGTCCTCGGCGCGCAGGTAACCCGCGCCGATCGAGACTGGCCGGACCAGCCGGGACGCGGTCGCCCCGTGCGCGTCGACGTACCCGACCCAGACCAGCGCCTTGTCCCGCACCGCCTGCTGGAGCACGGCGAGGGCGTCGCTGTGGGTGTGCACCGGCGCCGGCCCGGTACGCGCCGCACCGCCCCGGACCACCGCCGGCGCGCGCCGCGCCGCCCGGGCCGCCGCGTCGCCGCGCCGGATCTGCTCCACCACGCCCAGCAGGCGGGGCATGGACAACTTCGGCGCGGTCAGCGGATCGAGGGTCCGGGTCGTCACCGACACCCGGGCCGGGGCCCGGCGGGTCTTCGGGCGGGACAGCACCGCCGCCCCGCTCGCGTCCTCCGGCACCGGGGCGTACCCGGCCTCGCGCAGGGCCGTGAGCATCCGGCCCACCTGGTACGGGGTCGACAGCACCGTCGGCGCGAGCCGGCGCAGCGCCAGTGACTCCAGCCGCCGGTCGGCGAGCACCTCGGTCAGCAGCGCCTCGTCGTCGCTGCGCACGTACGCCCCGGCGGAGCCGACCCGCAGCCCGCCGTGCTTGCGGGCCACGTCGTCCACCAGGTACGTCAGCCCCTGCGGGACCGGGGTGCGGGACCGGCGCCGGAACAGGGCGTGCAGGTCGTCGGCCGAGTAGCCGGCGTCCAGGGCCCGGCGCACGCTGGCCGGGGTGACCCGGTGCACGCTGGCGCCGCCGGCCGACTCGTGCTCGGCCACCACCTCCAGTTCGGCGGCGAGGGCCGGGTCGGGCGGGCCGGGCACCACGACGGTCAGATCGGCCTGCACCAGGAAGTGGTCGACCGGGGCGGGCAGCAACGCGTCCAGCGCGCGCACCGCGCCGGTCCCGTCGCCGTCCTCGGCGTCCGCGCGCAGCCCGAGCGGGTCGTCCCCGCCCCGCTCGTCGGTGGCGGTGACGTCGGCGAGCAGCAGCCGCCCGTACGAGGTGAGCGCCCCCAGCCCGGTCACGCCCAGCGTCGCCGCCTCGGTCAGCACCTCGCGGTGCGCGGCCTCCCGCCCCCGGCTGCGCCGCGGCGCCCGCCAGTCGAGCAGCGACTGCACCTCCTCGGGGGTGGGCGCGGTGGCGGGCTCCAGGCCGGCGAGCACCCCGAGGACCGCGCGTCGGGCGGCCGGCGCCCCGGCCCGTTCCGCCTCGGCCGAGAGCACGGTGATCGGCCGGTCCCGGTCGTCGCGCTGCCCGATCAGCCCGACCTGCCGGGTCATCGTCAGCCAGGCCCGGCCGAGCTGCTCCCAGCGCTGCGCCAGCGTGCCGGCCCGCCACACCTCGTACCCGGCGGTGGGCAGCACCTGCTGGTCGGCCCCGTAGCGGGTGGTGGTGGCCCCGGGCAGGTCCACCTCGCCGATCAGCCCCGCCGCGTACGCCGCCTCCAGCAGCAGGGCGGCGGTCGGCTCGTCCACCCCGACCGCGCGGGCCAGGCGGCGCAGGTCGCGCACGCCCAGGCCGCCGGAGCGCAGCACGGGCGCCGGCTCGGCGGCGAGCTGCTCCAGCAGCGCCTCGGTGTGACGTACCGCCTCCATGGTCTGCCCGGCCCCGGCGGAGTCGGCGGCCTTCGGCTCGCGCGGCGGCGTGGCCACCGGCGGCGGGCTGGTCCGCAGCGGGCCGAGCGGGCCGCTGTCCCGGCGCAGCAGCAGGCCGACCTCCCGGGGCAGCTCGACGGTGCCGGTGGCGCTGGCCTTGTTGGGGCCGGAGACCAGCACCAGCAGGTGGTGGTCGACCAGCCAGCGCACCGGCGAGCCGGTCGGCGCGCCGCCGTTGGTCGGGTCCGGGGGCAGGTCGTCCTCCGCGCCGACCGGCGGCGCCTGCAACGCGCCCGCCGGCACGCTGCCCACCGGCGGGCCGGCGGCCAGCCGGTCCAGGATGGCCCGGGCCGAGGGTGGCGCGGCCAGCAGCGTCCGCCGCAGCTTCGCCGGGTCCGCGCAGAGCGCCGCCGCCCGCGGGTCCAGCTCCGCCGCCGGCCGGCCCAGCCCCGCCGGGTACGGGGAGACCTCGTCGACGCTCTCCACCACGCGCAGGGCGCTCTCGGGGCCGTGCAACAGGAAGAGCGCCCGCAGCCGGTTCACGGCGGTGCGGACGGAGGTGGGGGCGGGCGGGTGCGGGCCGGCGGTGGCCATGGCGAGGACCGAGGCGGTGGAGGTGGTGCCCTCGGCCGGGTCCCGGGTGAGCCGGGCGGCGTCCAGGATCTGCAGGGTGAACTGGTCGAGCCCGTCGAGCGCGCGGGCCACCGAGACCCGGGACTGGGCCCGGATGGCGAGCGCGGAGACGTCGGCGGGCACGGGCACCACGAGGTCCGGCCGCAGTTGGAGGAGGGCGGCGAGCGACTCGTCGGGCAGCGACCGCAGGTGGTCGGCGAGTGAGGTGGTCATCGTCGTTCCACGCTAGCCCGGCAGGGGGTCTTCCCGCCCCTCGGACGTCCGGCTGACCCGTGCGGACGGGCGGGTAGGTTTCTGCGCATGCCCGCACTCACGGTCGGCTTCGACCTCGACATGACCCTGGTCGACTCGCGCCCCGGCATCGCCGAGACCTACCGGGCGCTGACCGCCCTGACGGGGGTGCACGTGGACGCTGAGGCCGCCGTGTCCCGGCTCGGCCCGCCGCTGCGTACCGAGATCGCCCGCTGGTTCCCGCCGGAGCAGGTCGACGCGGCCGTCCGCACGTACCGCGAGCTCTACCCGGCGTACGCGATCACGCCCACCGTCCCGTTGCCCGGCGCCCGCGAGGCGATCGACGCGATCCGCGCCCGCGGCGGCCGGGTGCTGGTGGTCACCTCCAAGCTGGGCCGCCTGGCCCGGCTGCACCTCGACCACCTCGGACTGGCGGTCGACGAGCTGGCCGGCGACCTGTTCGCCGAGGAGAAGGCGACCGCGCTGCGCGAGCACGGCGCCACGCACTACGTCGGCGACCACGTGGCCGACATGGTGGCCGCGCGGGCGGCGGGCGTGCCCGGCATCGCCGTCGCGACCGGCCCGTGTTCGGCCGACGAACTCCGCGCCGCCGGGGCGGAGGCGGTGCTGGATGATCTCACCGGATTCCCGGCGGCGCTGGACGGGATGATCCGGCTAGCCTTGGGGCAGTAGACGTCTCAAGCGAAGCAGGGGTTCTCAGGTGCCGACGGGTCGAGTGAAGTGGTTTGACGCGGCCAAGGGATACGGATTTGTCACCAGCGACGAGGGTGGCGACGTGTTCCTTCCCAAGACCGCGCTGCCGGCGGGTGTCACCGACCTCAAGGGCGGTCAGCGGGTCGACTTCAGCGTGGTGGACAGCCGCCGGGGCGCGCAGGCGATGGGGGTCAAGCTGCTCGACGCCCCGCCGTCGGTGGCGGAGCTGCGCCGCCGGCCGGCCGAGGAGCTGCACGGCCTCGTCGAGGACATGATCAAGGTGCTGGAGGCGAAGGTGCAGCCGGACCTGCGCCGGGGCCGCTTCCCCGACCGCAAGACCGCGCAGAAGATCGCTCAGCTGGTCCACGCCGTCGCGCGCGAGCTGGAGGTCTGAGGCACCAGCCCGGCGGCGGCGGCCCGACCGAGCAGCGCCTCCACGGCGGCGAACCCGGCGTCCCCCAGGTCGGCGGTGAACTCGTTGACGTAGAGGCCGATGTGTCGGTCCACCACGTCGGGCTCCATCTCCTGCGCGTGCGCCAGCACGTAGTCGCGGCTCGCCGCCGGGTCGGCCCAGGCCCGGCGGACCGACTCGCGGATCCACCCGGCGGCGGCCTCCGGGTCCACCGCGCCGCGCCGGGCCAGGATGGCGCCGAGGGGGATGGGCAGGCCGGTGTCGGCCTCCCACCACTCGCCCAGGTCCACCAGGGCGGTCAGGCCGTGCCGCGGGTAGGTGAAGCGGGCCTCGTGGATGACCAGGCCGGCGTCGTACCGGCCGGCGGCCACGCCCGGCATGATCTCGTGGAACGGCACCACCTCGATCCGCGCCGGCGGCCGGTCCGCCGCCCAGAGCCGGAAGAGCAGGTACGCCGTCGTCCGGTCGCCGGGCACCGCCACGGTCGCGCCGGTGAGGTCAGCCCGGTCGGCGAGGCCAGCGCGGTCGGCGTGCCCCGCGCCGCCCGGGCGGTCGGGTCGGCCGGCGCCGTCGCCCCTGGTCAGCACCAGCGGGCCGCAGCCACGGCCGAGCGCCCCGCCGCAGGGCAGCAGGTGGTAGTCCTCCAACAGCCACGGCAGCGCGGCGTAGCTCACCTTCACCAGGTCGAACGCGCCCCGCTCGGCGGCCGTGTTGGTCACGTCGACGTCGGCGTACGTCACCTCCACCGGCGGCGCGTCGGGCACGAGGCCGTGCACCAGGGCGTGGAAGACGAACGTGTCGTTGGGGCAGGGCGAGATCGCCAGCGAGAGCGCCACGCCCCCACGGTATCCCCGCCCGCCGCGGGCCGGCTCCGCCCGGTACCCGCGACTGTGACCTGCCCCGCGACGTGAAGCCCTCCGCGACGGGCGCGACGGGACCGGGACACACCCACGGTGCCGAGCCGCGCTCCGCCGGCCTCACGCGACGATAGGGCCACGGGCCACGGGCCACGGGCCACGGGCCACAGGGACACGAGGCACGGTGTCGAGCGGGCCGTCGGTGGCGACACCGGGTAACGGTGTCGAGCCGGCCCCGTCGGTGGCGTCACCATGCCCCGTTCGGCCCCTGTCGAGCTGCCCTCACAGATGGGGCACGCCCCGGCCAGAAGGGCTGGGCCGGTACGCACCGGTGGTCTCATGGGCGGGGCAGCTCGACAGCGACCACGCACGGCTTCCGCGGCGGCGGCTACGGGCAGACCGGCGCCAGCTCGGCTCGGCCGGGCTGCGGGTCGACGGGAGGCAGCTCGGCTCGGGCGTGGTGGTCCGCCCAAGAGCCTCCGGCTGCACACAACCATGCGGTTATCCACAGGCTTTTCCACAGGTGGGCGGCTGTTGTTGAAGTCGGCCCACTCCATGGCGACGATCGAGGTGTGACGGAGCGGAGCGGGCCGATCGACGTGGGGGCGGCGCTGCGCGCACTGCGGCGCCAGGCAGACCTGAGCCAGCGGGAACTGGCGCGGCGGTCGGGCGTGCCCAAGAGCACCGTGGCGCGGATCGAATCCGGTCCGGGAGCCGATCCGAGGTTGCGGACGGTGGAGCGGTTGGTCCGGGCCGCCGGCGGGGAACTGGTGGTCGGTGTCCGAGACGCCGGGCCCGACATGGCAGACGCCGTCCCAGATGACATCGCGAGAACCAGCACGCTGTCCTCGGTCGAGCCGGGCACCCTCGCGGTGCTGCCGGCCGTCCCACACGACGGACGACGCGACGAGGGCGGTCGCCGCTATCCCGCGCACCTCGACGTCCGGGAGGTCCGGACGCTGAAGGACTGGCCGGGCGCGTGGTGGGGGCACTGGTGCGTACCGCCGGAACAGTGGCCGGTGCGGGTGCCCGAGCGGACGTACGACCTCGACCGCGGGCGGCGCGACGAGCGACGGGTACGGGAGCGGCTTCGCGCCGCCGTGAGGTTTCGCCGGGTGACCGAGGACGTGCCGGACGGGTGTTGGCGATTCGTGGCCGAACTGCCCGGTGGCGGGCCGGTCGGCGAGTTGCGGGCGCACGAACGGAGCGAGGACCTGTTGCTGGGTGAGGACGTCGGCGGCCGGCGGGAGATGGTGCTGGACGGTGTGGTGGTGGCACCCCAGCTGCGCTTCCTGGGCATCGGCCGCCGGCTGCTCCAGCTCCTCGCGGAGGAGATGGACAGGACCGGTATCCGCACCGTGCTCGCGACCGCCGGGGCCGGCGGGAGCGACTTCCTGCTCGCCTGCGGCTACGAACTGGAGGCGTGCCGACCGTGGTCGCTGCGGCTCGACCGTCGGCCGGCGGTCACGGGCTGACGGTCCTGTGCGGGCAGGCAGCGGGCGGGCAGGCAGGCCACCGTGCGGCAGGCAGGCGGCGGGAAGGCAGGCCGGGCAGGTTGGACGGGTCAGGTCAGGGCGGCGGCGGCGGTGGTCAGGGCGGCCAGCGCCTCGCGCATGCGCCACGCGTCGCGGTCGCGGGGGCCGATCGGGTTGGAGACGGTACGCAGCTCGACGAACGGGAGGCCCGCCTGGGCGGCGGCGACGGCCACCCCGTACCCCTCCATGGCCTCGGCGACCGCGTCCGGGTGCCGCCGGCGCAGCGCGTCGGTGCTGGCGGCGGTGCCGGTGACCGTGCTGACGGTTAGCACCGGGCCGACGGTGGCCGCCGGGAGCGCGGCCCGCAGCCGGGCGAGCAGGCCCGGGTCGGCGGCGAGCGCGGTGCTGCCACCCAGCCAGTCCGCGGGCATGCCCAGCTCGTCCACCGGAATGAAGCCGGCCGGCGACTCGGCGCCGAGGTCGGCGGCCACGGACACGGTGCCCAGCACCGTGGCGCCCACCTCCACCCGGCCGGCGAAGCCCCCCGCCACGCCCGCGCTGACCACGCCGCCGTAGGGCCGGCCGGCGGCCTCGGCGAGCACCAGCAGCCGGGTCGTGGTCGCGGCGGCGACGGCCGGGCCGACCCCCACCGGCAGCACCGTGGTCGTCTGGTCGGCGAGGCCGGCGCGGATCGCCTCGGCCTCGGCGGGGACCGCCGTGACCACCAGCAGAGCGGTCACGAGAGCGGCCCCTGCGGCTCCCGACGGGTCTCGTCGTCCGTCCCGCCCGGCCCGCCGACGGCCGACGAGGGCCGGTAGATGTGGTAGCCCGGCGGTGCCAGGCCGGGGTCGTCCAGCGGAGAGCCGCCCTGCGTCGGGGCGGGGGAGGTGGGCGTGGGGTCGTGTCGGCGCCCGGCCTCCGGGTCGGGGGAACCCGCGTCGACGGTGCCCGGGGCGTCGGGGTCGGTTCCGTCGGTCCCGTCGGCCAGCTCGTCGTCGCCGAGCGGCCGGCCGAGCAGGCGCTCCGCGCGCAGCCGGCCGGCCACCACCAGGCCCCGGGCGGCGGCCACGGTGCCGACGACGGCGACGACGGCGATCCCGATCCGGCCGTCGAAGGGTACGAGCCCCAGCCCGCCCCCGGCGACGAAGGCGAGCATCAGCACCGTCTCCGAGTGGGCGAAGGAGCTGGCCCGCAGCCGCTCCGGGATGCGTTCCTGGATCGAGGCGTCCACGGCGAGCTTGGCGATGCCGCTGTTCAGCGCGGCGACCAGGCAGAGCAGGGCGACCATGGGCAGCGAGAACTTCAACGCGGCGAGGATCGCCACCCCGGCGACGACGACCATGCCGCTGGACTGGATCGCGGCGGGTCGGTGGATGCGCAGCCGGGTGCCGACCGCGGTGGCCAGGAAGGTGCCCACGGCGAGCGCCGCGCCGACCAGGCCCAGCGCCGCCTCGTCGCCGAGGTCCCGACCGAAGGCCACGGTGGTCAGGTCGCCCGCCTTGATCGCGAACGCGAGGAAGAGCAACAGGAAGCCGTAGACCGCGCGCAGCGTCGCGGCGCCGATCAGGGTGGCGATCACGAGCCGGCCCGCCGGTCGCCCCCGGCCCAGCGGGCGGTCCCCGGTGCGGCGACCCAGCGCCCGCAGCGGCCGGGGCACCCGCTCCGGCGGCTCCGAGTCGGCCCTCGGGGGCAGCCGCAGGGAGATCACCATGCCGACCAGGAAGATGACCGAGGCCACCCGGAGCGGCCACTGCGGCCCGAACCAGAAGGCGGCCAGGCCGATCGGGGCGACCAGCGCGCCGGCCACCGTGCCGTAGACGCTGGCCCGGGCACCCACCTGGGACAGCCCGAGTCCCTCCGGGAGCAGCCGGGGCACGGCCGCGGAGCGGGCCACCCCGTACGCGCGGGAGAGCGCCAGCACGCCGAAGGCCGCCGGGTAGAGGCCGAAGCCGTGGATGTAGTCGGAGATCAGCCAGGCCAGGAAGGCCCGGCCGAGCATGGTGGCGGCCAGCGCGTACCGCCGGCCGTGCCGGAAGTGGTCGAGCAGCGGGCCCACCACCGGGGCGAGCATGGCGAACGGCACCATGGTCACCAGCAGGTAGAGGGCGACCTTGCTGCGCGCCTCGCCGAGCGGGACGTTGAAGAAGATCGTCCCGGCCAGGCCGATGGCGATCAGCGTGTCCCCGGCGCAGGAGACCGCGTGCAGGTCGAAGAGGCGGACCATGCCGACCTCGTCCCCGGCGCCCCGGGCGCGGGCCCGGCCGGCCCGGCGGGTCATCCAGCGCCCACCGCTGACCGAGCCCCGGAACAGCAGGCGGACGGCCTTGATGCCGGTGCCGACGGTCTGCCCGAGCACGGACCGCCCGGAGCGGGAGAACAGCGGCATGCCCACCATCCTCGCCCATCCGGTCCGCGCACGCCGCACCACTGCGCCAGAACGTCCTCGGCGGGTGCCTGTCGGTCGGCCGTACGCATGGGGAACAATGGTCGGGTGACCAGGCCCGCCTCCGCCCGCGCCGCTCGTCTCGACCAGGTCTGCGCCGCTGCCGTCGAGGTGGCGCGCGACGCCATCACCGAGGTCGACGCCTCGGACATCGGCGACCACCTGCAGGCCGTCGCGGAGGGCGACCGGCTCGTCACCCACTACTTCGAGTGCCGGCTCGCCGGCTACCGCGGCTGGCGGTGGGCGGTCACCGTCACCCGGGTGCCCCGCAGCCGGCACGTCACCGTCTGCGAGACGGTGCTGCTTCCCGGCGCGGACGCGATGCTCGCGCCCGGCTGGCTGCCCTGGCAGGAGCGGCTCAAGCCGGGCGACCTCGGTCCCGGCGACCTGCTGCCCACCCCGGCGGACGACGAGCGGCTCCAGCCCGGCTACGTGCTCTCCGACGACCCGGCGGTCGAGGAGACCGCCTGGGAGTTGGGGCTCGGCCGGGCCCGGGTGCTCTCCCGGGAGGGGCGCAGTGAGGCCGCCCAGCGCTGGTACGACGGCGACCACGGCCCCTCCGCCGCGATCTCGGTCGCCGCTCCCGCCGCCGCCCGCTGCGGGACCTGCGGCTTCTACCTGCCGCTCGCCGGCGCCCTGCGGCAGTCCTTCGGCGCCTGCGGCAACTTCTACGCCCCCGACGACGGCCGGGTGGTCAGCGCCGACCACGGCTGCGGCGCGCACTCGGAGACCCTGATCGAGGCCGCCGACACCCCGGTCGACGAGATGCCGACGGTCTACGACGACAGTGCGGTGGAGCCCGTGTCGGTCAGCCGGGCGCCGGGCTCGGTGGAGGCCGCGGAGCCGGCGGAGCCGTACGGCCACCCCTGACGGACCGGCCACCCCTGACGGGCCGGCGGCGCGGCGTCGTCGCAGGTCAGTGGCCGGCGCGGCGGCGGCGTCGGTTGGCGTCGTGCCGCATCATCACGGCGAGACCGGGGAAACCCCACAGGAAACCGGCCAGGCAGATCCACAACCAGTCCTGGTGACCGTGCGCGGTCAGCCAGCCGCGGAAGAAGACGAGCAACACCAACCCGGCGAGGGCCCAGGCCGCCATCCCGGCGAGGGCGAACGGCACCATCGGCGGGTCGAGCGGCTCGGGTCGCGGCGGCTGCTCCTTCGGCACGCGGCAAGCGTACGCGATCAACTTTCGCTGCTGGCCGGTGATCTGCGACGATGCGGCGCGACAACGGAAGATCACCTGCGAGGACCTGATGGCAGTAGCACCACCCGACAACGGAACACCACCCGATCCGGCTCACCCGCGTAACGGTTTCGACCGGTTCTTCGAGATCTCCGCCCGTGGCTCGACGATGAGCCGCGAGGTACGCGGTGGCCTGGCGACCTTCTTCACGATGGCGTACATCGTGGTGCTCAACCCGCTCATCATCGGTGGTGCCGTCGACGGCGACGGCCAGAAGCTCCCCATCCCCGCCCTCGCGGCGGCCACTGCCCTGGTCGCCGGCCTGATGACGATCCTGATGGGCGTCGTCGGCCGGTTCCCGATCGCGCTCGCCGCCGGCCTCGGCGTCAACGCGCTGGTCGCGTACGAGATCGCCCCGGAGATGACCTGGGCGGACGCGATGGGCCTCGTGGTGATCGAGGGTGTGATCATCGCGGTGCTGGTGCTGACCGGCCTGCGCACGGCGGTGTTCCGCTCGGTGCCGACGCAGATGAAGACGGCGATCGGCGTCGGCATCGGCCTCTTCCTGACCATCATCGGGCTGGTCGACGCCGGCTTCGTCCGCCGCGTCCCGGACTCGGCGAACACCACCGTCCCCGTCGGCCTGGGCTTCGACGGCACCCTCGGCAGCTGGCCGATGCTGGTCTTCGTGGTGGGCCTGCTGTTGACCGTGGTGCTGCTGGTACGCCGGGTCAAGGGCGCGATCCTGATCGGCATCCTCGGCTCCACCGTGCTGGCGGTCGTCGTCGAGGCGGTGGCGAACATCGGGCCGTCCTTCGTCGACGGCAAGCCGAACCCGAAGGGCTGGGCGCTGAACGTCCCCGAGCTGCCGAAGACCTGGCTGGACGTGCCGGACCTGTCGCTGCTCGGCAACTTCAACGTGTTCGACTCGTGGAGCCGGGCCGGCTGGCTCGTCGTCCTCATGTTCGTGTTCACCCTGCTGATCACGGACTTCTTCGACACCATGGGCACGATGGTCGCGGTCGGGCAGGAGGGGAGCATGCTCGACGAGCGGGGCACCCCGCCGCGGGCCAAGGAGATCCTGCTGGTCGACTCGATCGCGGCGGCGGCCGGCGGTGCGGCGAGCACGTCGAGCAACACGTCGTACATCGAGAGCGCCGCCGGTGTGGCGGAGGGCGCCCGCACCGGCGTGGCCAACCTGGTCACCGGCGGCCTGTTCCTGCTGGCGATGTTCCTGGCGCCGCTGGTCGTGGTGGTGCCGTTCGAGGCGGCCTCCACCGCGCTGGTGGTGGTCGGCTTCCTGATGATGACCGCGGTGCGGACGATCGACTGGTCCGACTACGAGATCGCCATCCCGGCGTTCCTCACGATCGTCCTGATGCCCTTCACGTACTCGATCTCCAACGGCATCGGCGCCGGCCTGATCACCTACGTGGTGGTGAAGCTCGCCAAGGGCAAGGCCCGGGAGATCCACCCCCTGCTGTACGGGGTGGCCGCCCTCTTCGTGCTGTACTTCCTGCGCGGGCCGATCGAGTCCCTGGTGCTCTGACCACCCTCCGCTCCGGGCCGGTGACCGAATCGGGTAGCCGGCCCGGAGCAGGGCAAACTTCTCGTGACCATGGTCATATCGCAGCTCATTAGCCAGGCTCATTAGTTAAGCTAACTATCGTGACGGAGCGGACGGTGACGGCGAAACGCGTGCCACCGGCGCAGCTCGCACCACAGCTGCGTGATGCGATCACCCGACTCAACCGACGGGTCCGCCAGGCCCGGCCGGTCGGCGACCTCACGGTCACCCAGCTCTCCGCGCTCACCAGCCTCCAGCTGGCGGGCGCGCTGACGCCCCGGGAACTGGCCGACGTCGAACGGGTGCAGCCGCCGACGATGACCAAGATCGTCGCGAAGTTGGAGGAGCGCGGCCTCGTGCAGCGCACCCCCCATCCGACCGACGGCCGGCAGGTCATCCTCGCGGCGACAGAGGGGGGACGGGCGGTGCTCGACCAGTTCGAGCGCGTCCGCGACGAGTGGCTGGCCCACCGGCTGGCCGAGCTGACCGAAGCAGAACGGGACACCCTGCGGCAGGCCGCCGAGATCCTTCAGCAGCTCGCCCGCGCCTGACCCGCGCGCCTCGCACCCACCGCGCCGTCCGCCGTCGATGACGCGTACGACCGCGAGGAGGCGCACAAAGAGTGCAGGCGAAGCTGAGCACGATGTTCCAGTCCCTACAGGTCCGCAACTACCGGCTCTTCGCATCCGGGCAACTGATCAAGCTGATCGGCGTCTGGATGATGTTCATCGCCCAGGACTGGCTGGTCCTCGAGCTCTCCGACAACTCCGCCACCGCGCTCGGCGTGGTCACCGCCCTCCAGTTCGCTCCCGTCCTGCTGCTCACCCTGCTCTCCGGGCGGCTCGCCGACCGCTACGACAAGCGGATGCTGCTCTTCGTCGCCAACGCGTTCTGGACCGTGCTGGCGCTCGCGATGAGCCTGCTGGTGATCACCGGCCTCGTGCAGCTCTGGCACGTGTTCGCGTTCGCGGCCCTGCTCGGCGTCGCCAACGCCGTGGAGACCCCCGTCCGGCAGGCGTTCGTCTCGGAGCTGGTCGGCACGTCGCTGCTGCCGAACGCGCTCTCGCTGAACGCGGCCGTGTTCAACTCCGCCCGGATCGTCGGGCCCGCCGCCGCCGGCCTGGCCATCGCCGCGTTCGACGTGGGGCCGGTCTTCCTGTTCACCGCGCTCAGCTCGATCGCCCCGCTGGTCAACGTCGTCCGGATGCGCCCGGCCGAGCTGCACCGGGAGGCGCTGCCGCCGCGCGACGAGCGGGCCTCGGCCAAGGTCGTCGACGGCCTGCGCTACGTCTGGCGCCGCCCCGACCTGCTGCTGCCGATGGCGGTGATGTCGGTGATCGGCATGTCGCTGTTCAACTTCCAGCTCACCCTGGCCGCGCTCGCCAAGACCGTGTTCCAGACCGGGGCGGCCTCGTTCGGGCTGTTCAGCACCGCGCTGGCGGTCGGCGCGCTGGTCGGGGCGCTGGCCGGCACCGGGCGGCGCAGCCGCCCGTCGGTCTGGGTGGTCCTCGGCGCCGCGGTCGGCTGCGCCAGCTTCGGCACCCTGGTCGGGCTCGCCTCGGCGTACTGGATGGTGGTGGCGCTCCTGCTGCCCACCGGGTTCTTCATGGTGTTCTTCGCCCAGGCCGCCAACCAGCGGGTCCAGCTCGGGACGGACGCCGCCTTCCGGGGCCGGGTGATGGCCCTGTGGGTGCTGGTGTTCCTCGGCACCAACCCGGTCGGCGCGCCGCTGATCGGCTGGGTGGCGGAGACCTACGGCGCGGGCGCCAGCATCTGGATCGGCGGGCTCGTCTCGCTGGCCACCGCCCTGATCGCGCTCACCTGGCAGCTCCGCCGCGCCGGCGCCCGGCTGCGCTTCCGCATCCTGCCGATGCCGCGCTTCTACGTCACCTCCACCGACTGCTGACCGCCCTCGCCGCCCGGGGTGGGACGATCCGTCCCATCCCGCGGATGGCGTGGATGCGGCCAATCCGGTGGCGGCCCGGGGGGATCGGGCTTAGCGTCGATGCGTGGAGGTCGGACGCGGGGTGCTGCTGGTCCTGGCCTTCGTGGGCGTGGCCAGCCTGCCGGCGGTGATCGCCGCGGTCTTCTGCGCCGACGAGATCATCGACCGGGTCGCCTGCGGGTGGGCCGAGTGGCGGGAGCGCCGGCGGGAGCGGCGCACCATCGCCCGGCTGGACCGGGCCGTCGAGGCCGACGCGCTGACCCGCGACATCGACCTCACCGACTTCGACCGGCCCGAACGGCGCCCGCTGGAGCAACTCGCCGCCGACCTGCGGCGCCTGCGCGGCCAGGGCGCCAGCACCGATGGCCGGCAGCCGGTCTGGCACGGCACGGTGCTCCGGGCGTACGACGACCGGCTCCGGCTGGCCTGCCGGGCGCTCGGCATCACCGAGCACCTCACCGAGCTGGAGGGCGTCGACCTGGAGCTGGAGCGGGTCCGGGTGGAGGGCCTCCTGCACGCCGCCGGGCTGACCCTGCCCGCCGCCCGGGCCGGTCACCGGCAGCGCCACCACTGAGCGGCGGGCCGGCGTGAGGCTCTTCGTCGCGGTCTACCCGCCGCCGGAGGCGATCGCGCACCTCGGCGCGCAGGTCGCCCGGTTGCGGGTCGGCGCGGCGGCCGCCGCCGGGATCAACGTCCGGCTCGCCGACCCGGCCACCGCCCACGTCACCCTCGCCTTCCTCGGCGACGTCGAGGCGGACCGGCTGGTCGACGTGGAGAGCGCGCTGGGGCTGGCCGCCGAGTGGTCCCGGGAGGGCCGTTCCGCCGCGCCCCGGCTCCGGTTCGCCGGCGGCGGGCGCTTCGGGCGGGGCCGGTTCACGGTGCTCTGGGCCGACCTGCGGGGCGAGGTGGAGCAGCTCCAGATGCTGGCCCGGCTGATCCGCTCCCGGCTGCGGCACGCCCGCCTGCCACACGACGAGAAGCCGTTCCGCCCGCACCTGACGGTCGCCCGACCGGGTGACCGGGTGCCCGACGTCGACGTGACGGCGGACCTGGCGACCCTGGACGGCTACGAGGGCCCGGCGTGGCCGGCCGCCGAGATGGTGCTGATGCGCAGCCACCCCGGCCCCCGCCCCACCTACGACCGCCTGGCCGCCTGGCCCATCTGACCGCCCGGACACGCCAGCCAGTGGCCGGCCTGGCCCATCTGACGCCGGCCACGCCAGCCAGTGGCCGCCGGTGCCCGTGTGACCGCCCGGCCACGCCAGCCCGGGCGGACGTCGCCGCAGGCCCCGGCCGGCGGCGCCCACCCGTGGAGCCGGCGGTCGCCCGCCGCCGGCTCCACCGTCGGCGCGTGCTACCAGGCCCAGGCCTCCGGGCCGGGGCCGCCGTTGCCGACGGGCGGGAAGAGCTGGTCGAGCCGGGCGAGGGCGTCCTCGTCGAGGCTGACGGTCAGGGCGCCCAGGGAGCGGTCGAGCTGGTCGGCGGTGCGCGGCCCGATGATCGGGGCGGTCACCCCCGGCCGGGACAGCAGCCAGCCGAGCGCCACGTCCGCCGGGTCGTGCCCCAGCTCGCCGCAGAGCTTCTCGTACGCCTCGATGGTCGGCCGGTGCTCGGCGAGCGCGTCGGCGGAGCGGCCGCTGGCGCCGCGCGCGGCCCCGCCCTCGGCCATCTTCCGCAGCACCCCGGCGAGCAGCCCGCCGTGCAGCGGCGACCACGGGATGATGCCGAGCCCGTGGTGCTGCGCGGCGGGCACCACCTCGAGTTCGACGTGCCGGGTGAGCAGGTTGTAGATGCACTGCTCCGAGACGAGACCGAGGAAGTGGCGCTTCGCCGCCGCCTCCTGCGCCACCGAGATGTGCCACCCGGCGAAGTTGGACGACCCGACGTAGAGCACCTTGCCCTGGGCGACCAGGGTCTCCATGGCCTGCCAGATCTCCTCCCACGGCGTGGCCCGGGAGACGTGGTGCATCTGGTAGAGGTCGATGGTGTCGGTCTGCAACCGGCGCAGCGAGTCCTCACAGGCCCGGATGATGTGCCGGGCGGACAGGCCCTGCTCGTTGGGCCACTCGCCCATCTTGCCGTAGACCTTGGTGGCCAGGACGACCTTGTCCCGCCGGCCGCCGCCCTGGGCGAACCAGCGGCCGATGATCTGCTCGGTGATCCCCTCGCCGGTCTGCCAGCCGTAGACGTTGGCGGTGTCGAAGAAGTTGATGCCGTGTTCGAGGGCCCGGTCCATGATCGCGAAGCTGTCCGGCTCGGTCGTCTGCGGCCCGAAGTTCATCGTGCCGAGGCAGAGGCGGCTGACCGACAGGCCGGTGCGGCCCAGGTTCGTGTACTCCATACGGCCACCCTGCCACGACGGCACTTCGAGTGCCTCGCGCCGACTCCGGCGAACGCTCGCCGCCGGAGTCGACGCGTCAGGAGGACTCGCGGGCCGCCGGCCCGCTGCCGAAGAGGACGTCGTCCCAGCTCGGCAGGCGCTTGCGGGGCTTGCCCCCGGCCTCGGCCGACTCGCCGGCAGCAGCCGCCGGCGCGCCCGTGCGGCGGGGCCGGAGCACCGCCAGGGACGGCACGGCCGGCACCTCCTTGGGCGCGTCCGAGTCGTCGTCGAACGCGGAACCCTGCCCGCCGCCGAGCAGCGCCGCCGCGCCGCCGCCGACCGGCCGCTGCCGGGGCGCGTCCTGCCCCGCCAGGGCGGCCGGGGAGCGCGGGTCGAGCCCGCGGCCCGAGGTCGAGCCGAGTGGACGGTCGAGGGAGGCGAGCAGGGCGTCCCGCCCGGCCCGGATCGGGTCGCGGCCCGGCCGGCTGTGCTCGGCCGGCGCCGGCAGGCCGTGCCCGCCCCGGCTCGGCTCGCCGCGCGACGGGCCGGGCAGCGCGTGACCGCCCCGCTCCGGCGCCGGCTCCTGACCGAGGATCGGGGTGGGCCGCTCGGCGCAGAGGTATTGCGCCATGTCGTCGTGCGGGGTGACCGCCTGCCGGGTCTTGTCGAGATCCCAGACCGCCTGCGCGGTCGCCTTGCCCGACGGCCAGGTCGCGACGATCCGCCAGGTGCCGTCGTCGCGGCGCCACGCGTCCCAGGAGATCTTCTCGGTGTCGATCCCGTGCTGGGCCAGCCGGCCGTTGACGACCTCGGCGAGCGGGGTCGGCTTCTCCGCGCCCTTGAGCCGGGTGCGCCGGGCGTGCTGGGCGAGCATGGCCCGCTCCTGGAGCACCGGGCCGGCGTAGCGCAGCACCCGGTCGACCGGCACGCCGGCGATCCGGGCGACGTCCTCGGCGGACTCGCCGGAGCGGATCCGGGCCTGGATGTCGCGTGGGGACAGTGAGGGCACCGGGTCGGCGGCGGCCGGGGCCACCGCGAGCGGCGGGGCACCGGGCTCGGCGTGCAGCGCGCCGGCGATGCGGTCGTCGATGGGCAGGGCGAGCAGTCGCCCGACCTCGTCGGCGAGCACCAGGGCCTGGCCGTCCTCGGAGAGGGCGACGAAGCGTACTGGGCGCATAGCGTTGCCTCCGTCCCGCTTCGCTGGCCGTCACGCCACGAGCCGGCCACCCGGGCGTCTCGCACCACCGTACGCGCATCTTCCCAGAGGTGGGGGATGCGACACCCGCATGTCGCGACTGAGCTGCGGCGATGATCACGTTCGGTGGCCGCCGTACGGCCCGGCGGCCACCGAACGTGACGGCGGCCTAGAGCCGCTCGACCACGTAGTCGATGGACGCGGTCAGCGCCTCGACGTCGGCCGGCTCGACGGCCGGGAAGAGCGCGACCCGCAGCTGGTTGCGGCCCAGCTTCCGATAGGGCTCGGTGTCCACGATCCCGTTGGCGCGCAGCGCCTTGGCGATCGCGGTGGCGTCGACCCCGTCGGCGAAGTCGATGGTGGCGACCACGTTGGACCGCAGCGCCGGGTCGGCGACGAACGGCGTCGCCACGTCGGAGCGCTCCGCCCAGCCGTAGACGATCGCGGCGCTCTCGGCCGTGCGCTTGGCCGCCCAGGCCAGCCCGCCCTGCGCGTTCATCCAGTCGGTCTGCTCGGCGGCCAGGAAGATGGTGGCCAGGGCCGGGGTGTTGTAGGTCTGCTCCAGCCGCGAGTTGTCGATCGCGGTGACCAGGTCGAGGAAGGCCGGGACGTAGCGGCCCGACGCCTTGATCCCGCCGGCCCGCTCCAGGGCGGCCGGGGACATCAGGGCCAGCCAGAGACCGCCGTCGGAGCCGAAGCACTTCTGCGGGGCGAAGTAGTAGACGTCGGTCTCGCCGACGTTGACGTCGAGCCCGCCGGCGCCGGAGGTGGCGTCGACCAGCAGCAGCGAGCCCGGGTCGGCGCCGGCCACCCGGCTGATCGGCACCGCGACGCCGGTCGAGGTCTCGTTGTGCGGGGTGGCGTAGACGTCGACCCCCGCCTCGGCCACCAGGCTCGGGGCGGTGCCGGCCTCCGACTTGCGGATGGTGGGCTCGCCGAGGAAGGGGGCGTCCTTGACGGACTTGGCGAACTTCGCGCCGAACTCGCCGAAGCTGGCGAACTGCGCCCGGTCCCGGACCAGGCCGAACGTCGCGACCTCCCAGAACGCGGTGGTGCCGCCGTTGCCGAGCACCACCTCGTAGCCCTCGGGCAGGGAGAAGAACTCGGCGATGCCACGGCGCAGCCGGGCGACCTGGTCGCGGACGGTCTTCTGCCGGTGGGAGGTGCCCAGGTAGCTGGTCGCCACGTCGGCGAGGGCGGAGACCGCCGCCGGACGGACCTTGGACGGCCCGCAGCCGAACCTTCCGTCGGCGGGCTTGAGGTCGTCGGGAATCCGGATGGTCGGTGCGTCAGCCACGGTTGTCGAGATCCTTCCGCATGTGCGATGGCGGGCCCGGTCTTCAGGCGGGCGCGGATCGACGGCGGACGCGCGCGGGCGCGCGGGGCGGCCGGGATCCGGGCCGGTCCGGCGACACTGCCGGCCTTCATCCTCCCATCCGGGCCGCCCGATCCGGCCGCTGGTCCCACACCCGGGCGTGAGTCGTCCGCCACAAAGGTGCGGGCACGCGCGAGGGGCCCCGTCCGCGGACGGGGCCCCTCGGAGGTACGCGGTCAGACGCCGTGCGGGATGGCGTCCCAGCCCTCGACGTCGCTGGGCTTGCGGCTGCCCGGGCCGACGTAGCGGGCCGACGGGCGGACCAGCCGCTGGAGCTTCTTCTGCTCCAGGATGTGCGCGCTCCAGCCGCCCATCCGGGCGCAGGTGAACATCGAGGTGAACATGTGCGCCGGCACCTCGGCGAAGTCGAGCACCACGGCCGACCAGAACTCGACGTTGGTGGCGAGCACCCGGTCCGGGCGACGGGCCTGCAGCTCGGCCAGCGCGGCCTTCTCCAGCGCCTCGGCGATCTCGAAGCGCGGCGCGCCCAGCTCCTTGGCGGTGCGGCGGAGCACCCGGGCGCGCGGGTCCTCGGCCCGGTAGACCCGGTGGCCGAAGCCCATCAGCCGCTCGCCCCGGTCGAGGACGCCCTTCACGTAGCCCTCGGCGTCGCCGCTGCGCTCGACCGCCTCCAGCATGCTGAGCACGCGGGAGGGGGCGCCGCCGTGCAGCGGGCCGGAGAGGGCGCCGATGCCGGAGGAGATGCAGGCGGCGGCGTCGGCGCCGGTGGAGGCGACGATCCGGGCGGTGAAGGTGGAGGCGTTCAGGCCGTGCTCGGCGGCCGAGATGAAGTAGGCGTCGACGGCCTTGACGTGCCGCGGGTCCGGCTCGCCGCGCCAGCGCTTCATGAACCGCTCGACGATGGTGGACGCCTTGTCGATCTCCTTCTGCGGCACCGCCGGCAGGCCGAGGCCGCGGGCGGACTGGGCGACGAAGGACAGCGCGGTGACCGACACCCGGGCGAGGTCCTCGCGGGCCTGCTCGTCGGAGATGTCGAGGAGCTGGTCGAGGCCCCAGTAGGGGGCGAGCATCGCGACCGCGGACTGCACGTCCACCCGGATGTCGCCGGAGTGCACCGGCACCGGGAACGGCTCCGCCGGCGGCAGGCCCGGGCCGAACCGCCCGTCGACCAGCAGCGCCCACACGTTGCCGAAGGAGACCTGGCCGATCAGATCCTCGATGTCGACCCCGCGATAGCGCAGCGCGCCGCCTTCGCGGTCGGGTTCGGCGATCTCGGTCTCGAAGGCTACGACGCCCTCCAGCCCGGGTTTGAAATCGGCCATGTCATCTCTCCTGGGTCTGCTCGGTGCGCCCGGCCAGCCCTCACCGGCCAGCCGGCCGAGTGCCCCAGGCGACCCTCATCAGGGATGTGTTCGTGACATCTTGCCTGCTGGGTACCGGATCCGCGACCCGCTGCGACTGTGCTGCACGCGACATCCCCCGCCCGGGACGGCCCGGATGCGTCGGCGACACTGGGCGGTGCGGCCTGGCCTGCTCGGAGGGCGTGGGCCGGGTCGACGGGGAGGGAGAGAAAGTGACGGGCGACACAGTGCCCCCGGCCGCGATGCGTAACGAGTACGCCGCGGACCTGGGCCTTTCCGAGGCGGACCTGGCCGCCGACTGGCACACCCAGTTCGACCGCTGGTTCGCCGACGCGGTCGCGGCCGGGCTGCCCGAACCGAACGCGATGGTGGTCGGCACCGCCGACGCCGCCGGCCGGCCGAGCGCCCGGACGGTGCTGCTCAAGGGGTACGACCCGGAGGGCTTCGTCTTCTTCACCAACTACGGCTCCCGCAAGGGCGCCGAGGTGGCCGCCAACCCGTACGCGAGTCTGGTGTTCCCGTGGTTCCCGATGCAGCGGCAGGTGGTGGTCGCCGGCCGGGTGGAGCGGGTCGACCGGGCGGAGACCGAGGCGTACTTCGCCAGCCGGCCGCGCGGCTCCCAGCTCGGCGCCTGGGCCAGCACGCAGTCCCGGGTGGTCCCCGACCGGGCGGCGCTGGACGCGGCGTACCGGGCGGCGGCGGAGCGGTTCGCCGAGGTCGAGCCGATCCCGGCGCCGCCGCACTGGGGCGGGCTGCGGGTGCGGCCGGAGTCCGTGGAGTTCTGGCAGGGCCGGGCCAGCCGGCTGCACGACCGGCTGCGGTTCCGGCGTGCCGGGGCCGGGGAGTGGGTCGTCGAGCGGCTGGGTCCGTGACCCAGCTCAAGGAACCCCGGCCGCGCGGGCTGCGCCGGTTCGCGATCGACCTGCGCCCGCTGGCCGTGCCAGCGTACCGGCGGATGTGGCTGGGCAACGGCATCGCGATGTTCGGCATGCAGTTCACCGCGGTGGCCGTGCCGGTGGAGATGTACGCGCTGACCGAGGACTCGCTCTGGGTCGGGCTGATCGGCATCGCGGCGTTCGTACCGCTGCTGGTCTTCGGGCTCTGGGGCGGCGCGGTGGCCGACGCGCGCGACCGGCGCAGGGTGCTGCTGGCCACCTCGGCGGTGCTGTGGGCGTCGACGCTCGGCCTGCTGGCGCAGGCGCTGCTCGGGGTCGGCAGCCCGCTGCTGCTGCTGGTGCTGGTGGCGGTGCAGTCGATCGCCTTCGCGATCAGCTCGCCCACCCGCAACGCGATCCTGCCCCGGCTGGTGCCGCTGGACCTGGTGCCGGCGGCGAGCACGCTGAACTTCACCACCTACACCGCGGCGGCGGTCTTCGGGCCGCTGGCCGCGGGCCTGATCTTCGCCCGCTGGGACACCGGCGTCGGCCTGCCGATCGCGTACGCGCTCGACGCCGTGCTGTTCACCGTCGCCGTCTGGGCCACCTTCCGGCTGCCGGCGATGCCGCCGGAGCCGGACCCGGACGGGGGCGACACCCCCCGGCGGGCCGGGCTGGCCAGCATCGTCGACGGGCTGCGCTACCTGTCCACCACACCGGTGCTGCTGCTCTCCTTCGCCATCGACCTGATCGCGATGGTGCTGGCCATGCCCCGCGCGCTCTTCCCCGAGATCGCCGAGGAGCGGTTCGGCGGCGGGGCGGCCGTCGGCTGGCTCTACAGCGCGATCGCGCTCGGCGCGATGCTCGGCGGGCTCAGCTCCGGCTGGATCGGCCGGCTGCGCCGGCAGGGCCTGGCGCTGGTGGCGGCCGTGGTCGCCTGGGGTCTCGCCGTGGCGGCGGCCGGGCTCGCCGGCCAGCTCTGGCTGATGGTGCTGCTGCTCGCGGTGGCCGGGGCGGCCGACCTGGTCAGCGCGGTGCTGCGGCAGTCGATGCTGCTGGTCTACGCGCCGGACCGGATGCGCGGCCGGCTCATGGGCGTCAACACGGTGGTCATCGCGGGCGGTCCGCGCCTGGGTGACCTGCGGGCCGGGGCGGTCGCGGCCGGGTTCGGCGGCGGGGTCGCCTGGGTCAGCGGTGGGCTGATCTCGGCGGCGCTGGCGGTGCTGCTCGCGGTGGTGTTCCCGGCGTTGCTGCGCTACCGGGCGGCGTCCGCCTCCGGCGGCGGGCGGGGCTGACCGGCCGGGTCGGGGCGAGCGACACGTACGGCGCGAACCGTTAGGGTCGCCCGCATGGACATCCCCGACCAGCGGTCGCCTTCGGGCGCACAGTGGGCCATTTCCGGCGCCGGCCACGAGGCCGTCATCGTGGAGGTGGGCGGCGGGGTGCGGACATACCGGCACGACGGGGTCGACCACCTCGACGGGTACGACGCCGACGAGATGTGCCCCGGCTGTGCCGGGCAGGTGCTGGCCCCGTGGCCGAACCGGATCCGCGACGGTCGCTACACCTTCGGCGACCGGTTGTTGCAGCTCACGCTCAGCGAGCCGGACCGGGGTGTGGCCATCCACGGGCTGGTCAGTTGGGTGCCGTGGCGGCTGCTGGACCGGTCGCCCGACGCGGTGACCGTCGGTTACGACCTGCCGCCGCAGCCCGGCTACCCGTGGCCGCTGCGGCTGCGCACCCGGTGGAGCGTCGGCCCGGACGGGCTGCGCGCCGAGCACGAGGCGACCAACCTCGGTGCCGAGCCGGCGCCGTTCGGCTTCGCCGTGCACCCGTACCTGCGCGTGCCCGGGGTGGCGGTGGACGACCTGTCGATGCGGCTGCCGGCCCGGAGGCGGTTGCAGGTGGACTCCCGGCTGCTGCCGATCGGTGCCAGCGAGGTCGCCGGCACCGAGTATGACTGGACCAGCCCCCGACGGATCGGCCGCGCCCGGCTGGACCTCACCTTCGGCGACGTGATCCGCGACGACGACGGCGGCTCGGCGGTCACCCTGTCCGCCCCGGACGGCTCGGCGGGCGTGCGGATCTGGGCCGACCGGGAGTTCGGCTGGTGGCAGGTGTTCACCGGCGACGCGCTTCCCGGGCAGCGGTGCCGCCGTTCCGTCGCGGTGGAGCCGATGACCTGCCCGCCGGACGCGTTCCGCTCCGGCCGGGACGTGATCACCCTGAAGCCGGGCGAGACGTGGCGGGGTGTCTGGGGCGTACGGCCCGGGGTCTGAGCGGGGGAGCACATGGAGTTCAGCGAGGTGGTCCGGCGGCGCCGGATGGTCCGCAACTACGACCCGGACCGTCCCGTGCCGCCCGACGTGGTGGAGCGGCTGCTCGACCACGCGGTCCACGCGCCGTCGGCCGGCTTCGCCCAGGGGTGGGGGTTCCTGGTGCTGGAGGAGCCGGCGGACCGGGACCGGTTCTGGGCGGCGGCCACCCCCGGCGGGGGCGGCCGGGAGCGCTGGCTGGCCGGCATGCGCCGGGCCCCGCTGATCGTCGTGCCGCACGCGAACCGCTCGGCCTACCTGGAGCGGTACGCGGAGCCGGACAAAGGCTGGGCGGACCGCTCGGCGGAGCGCTGGCCGGTGCCCTACTGGTACGTCGACACCGGCTTCGCCGCCCTGCTGATGCTGCTGACCGCCGTGGACGAGGGGCTGGGGGCGTGCTTCTTCGGCATCCCGCCGCAGCGCCTCGACGCCTACCGCGAGGCGTTCGGCGTGCCGGCCGAGTACGAGCCGATCGGGGCGGTCACCGTGGGTTACCGGGCGCCGGACCACCGGTCACCGTCGCTGCGCCGGGGACGGCGTCCGGTGGACGAGGTGATCCGGCGCGGGCGGTGGAGCTGACCGGCTCCGGGCGTTTCGCCCGGTTGAGAACCGGACGGTGGGTAGTGAAACTGACATCAGGGAGCAGAACGCGGGGTGCCGCAGCCCGCTACGCTGGCACGGTCATCGGCACCGCGGGTCGTGGTGCCACGCCGCGACCCGGCCCCGCGTGGGTCGGCCGGGCCTAGGGGGAGGGGAGCGTGCCGTCGTGATCTTCAGAGCGGTCCGGGACGGGCGTCCCTACCCGGAGCACAACCTGACGCTCAAGCAGTGGGCGGAGATCCCGCCGCGGCCCCTGCGCCTGGACCAGTTGATCACCACCAAGCGCGAGCTGGCGCTGGACAAGCTCCTCGCCGAGGACTCGACCTTCTACGGCGACCTCTTCCCGCACGTGGTGCAGTGGAACGGCGGGCTCTACCTGGAGGACGGGCTGCACCGCGCGCTGCGGGCGGCGCTCCAGCAGCGCAACCAGATCCACGCCCGGGTGCTCGTCCTCTCCGAGCCGATCGAGTGACGAGGGCCCGCGTCGCCCGCGCCGTCTCCGACGCCCGCGCCTCGTGATGCCCGCGCCTCGTCCGACGCCCCGGCCTGAGGCTTCGTTAAGGTGGCTGCCATGAGCCGTACCGACCTGCTCGACCTGGACTCCTCGCTCACCGAGGAGGAGCGGCAGATCCGCGCCGTCGTGCGCCAGCTCGTCGACGACCGGGTCCGCCCGCACGTCGCCGGCTGGTACGAGGAGGGCCGGGTGCCCGCCCGGGAGCTGGCCGTCGAGTTCGGCAAGCTCGGCCTGCTCGGCATGCATCTGACGGGCTACGGCTGCGCCGGCGCGTCGGCCGTCGCGTACGGGCTGGCCTGCCTGGAGCTGGAGGCCGGTGACTCCGGCGTCCGCTCCCTGGTCTCGGTGCAGGGCTCGCTGGCCATGTACGCCATCTGGCGCTACGGCAGCGAGGAGCAGAAGCAGCGCTGGCTGCCGTCGATGGCGACCGGCGAGGCGATCGGCTGCTTCGGCCTGACCGAGCCCGACCACGGCTCCGACCCGGCGTCGATGACCACCCGGGCCCGCCGCGACGGCGACGACTGGGTGCTGACCGGCGCCAAGATGTGGATCACCAACGCGCCGATCGCCGACGTCGCGGTGATCTGGGCGCGCACCGACGACGGCGTGCGCGGCTTCGCCGTACCGATGGACACGCCCGGGGTGACGGCGCGGGAGATCCGGCACAAGATGTCGCTGCGCGCCTCCGTCACCGGGGAGGTCGTGCTCGACGACGTGCGGCTCCCGGCGGACGCCCGGCTGCCCGAGGCGGTCGGGCTCAAGGCGCCGCTGAGCTGCCTGACCGAGGCCCGGCACGGCATCGTCTGGGGCGCCCTCGGCGCGGCCCGCGACTGCCTGGAGACCGCCCTGGAGTACGCCACCACGCGCACCCAGTTCGGCCGGCCGCTGGCCGGCTTCCAGCTCACCCAGGCCAAGCTCGCCGACATGGCCGTCGAGCTGAACAAGGGCGCGCTGCTGGCGCTGCACCTGGGGCGGCTCGCCGACGCCGGGCGGCTGCGCCCCGACCAGGTGAGCGTGGGCAAGCTCAACAACGTCCGGGAGGCGCTGGCCATCGCCCGGCAGTGCCGCACCATCCTCGGCGCGAACGGTGTCTCGGGGGAGTACCCGGTCATGCGGCACGCCAACAACCTGGAGAGCGTGCTCACCTACGAGGGCACGTCGGAGATCCACCAACTGGTCATCGGGCAGCGGCTGACCGGGCTGTCGGCCTTCGCCTGACCTGCGGTTTCCGCCCGCCCGGCCGGTGTCCGCGCCGGCCCCCGCGAGGCGCCATCGCCCGGCCGCGCCGCTCGGCGAGCGCCTGTCGTACCGGGGCCTTACCGTCATGACAGACGACGTGTCTGACGAGGACGGTGAGGGCCATGGCCCGCGACGGTGACATCAACGAGCCCACCAGGGAGTTCCCGGGCTACCCGACCGGCGAGGAGCTCAAGGCCCGGACGGACGTCGCACCCGAGCCCGCGCCGGGCGCGCCGACGCCGGCCGGTGGGCCGGCCCGCGGTCTGCTCTGGGTGCTCGGCGCGGCGGCCCTGGCGGTGGTGGTGCTGCTCGGCGTGCAGGCCACGGGCATCCTGCCGGACTTCCGCAACCCGTTCGCCAAGGAGCAGACCGACCGCAGTCAGCCGCCGCTGCTCAAGTCGATCCAGGACCTCAGCCGCTACGTCGCCGCCGAGGGCAACTTCCAGGTGGTCGTGGACCTCCAGAACGACCGGCGCAACGTGCCCGACTGGCTGCTCAACCAGCGCACCCTCTTCGTGGGGGCGGGCAGCGTCGAGGCGTACGTGGACTTCGCCAAGATCTCCGAGGGCGCGGTGGTCGAGTCGGCCGACGGCAAGTCGGTGGAGATCAGGCTGCCGGCGCCGCAGCTCGGCAAGACCAACCTCGACCTGGAGAAGAGCTACGTCTTCGCCGAGGAGCGCGGGCTGCTCAACCGGATCGGCGAGCTGGTGGACGGCGATCCCAACCGCCAGCAGCAGGTCTACCAGCTAGCCGAGGAGCGGATCACCACCGCCGCCCGGGACAGCGGCCTCACCCAGCGGGCCGAGGAGAACACCCGCAAGATGCTGGAGGGTCTGCTCCGCTCCCTCGGCTACGAGAAGGTGACGGTCACCTACACCGCCCCGTGACCATCGTAGCCGTCGTGCGTGCACAGCTCGGGTCGGTTCTGCTCAGCCGGAATGACCGACTTCCAGGCTTGCAGGGGCCCGGGCTGGGTGGTCAGGGGACCACCGTGCGGCCGTTGCGGACGCGGGGCGTGTGACGGATCCGCGGATCGCCGACCTCCGGCGCCCCGACCAACTCGTCCAGTGGCACCTGATGGGCCTGGGAGATGGGCAGTAGCAGCTCCAGGCTCGGGCGGCGCATCTCACGTCACCGGCTGCGGTCCTCGTTCGGCATCAGGACCCAGAGCACCAGGTAGAAGATCACCTGGGTGCCGGGCAGCAGCAGCGACAGCAGGAACAGCAGCCGGACGAACCCCGCCGACCTGCCGAAACGTTGGGCCAGACCGGCGCAGACACCGGCGATCATGCGTCCCTGACGGGGGCGGACCAGTTTGCGACTCATCGTCGTACTCCCACTCTGCGGCGTTCGCCGCGTCTGCCTCAACGGTAGGAACGGGCACCCACCACGCCCTCGGCCCCAGGGAGGATCGGCCGCCCGCGTCCCCGTAGGTGGTTACCCGCGTCGATCCGGACGGGTGCCACGGGCACCCGTCCGGATCGACGACCCACGGGGGCCTCGGGGCAGTCCCCGCGCGGCGCCGGCTTTCCGGATGCCGACGATCGGGGCGACGCGACGGGCAGCCGGTGAGCTGGGCGGGTAGGCTCGCCGGTCGGGCACCCGCACCTCCGGGTGCCGACGGCCGCCCGGTCCCGGGCCGGCCACGACCGGGCCGGACCCCGCGAGGGGTACGACGGCGAGGAAGTGCAGCATGATCAGCGTTTTCGACCTCTTCAGCGTCGGCATCGGGCCGTCCAGCTCGCACACGGTGGGGCCGATGCGGGCCGCCCGCACGTTCGTCGCCGGGCTGAAGGCCGACGGGCTGCTGACCGGCACCGTCCGGGTGCAGGCGGAACTCTTCGGCTCGCTCGGCGCCACCGGTCACGGCCACGGCAGCGACCGCGCGGTGCTGCTCGGGCTGGCCGGCGAGGCGCCGGAGACGGTCGACACCGACACCGTCGACGCGCGGATCAGCCGGATCAGGGCGGAGCGCCGGCTGAGCCTGCTCGACGCGCACGATATCGGCTTCGACCCGGACCGGGACCTGGTGCTGCACCGGCGCCGGTCGCTGCCGTACCACCCGAACGGGATGACCTTCGTCGCGTACGACGACCGGGGCGCGGAGCTGCGCGTGCGGACGTACTACTCGGTCGGCGGCGGGTTCGTGGTCGACGAGGCGGCGGCCGGGGCGGACCGGATCAAGCCGGACGCGACGCGCGTACGGCACCCGTTCCTCACCGGCGCGCAACTGCTCGACGTGACCGCGTCGACCGGGCTGTCGATCAGCGAGGTGATGCTCGCCAACGAGCTGTCCTGGCGCAGCGAGGGCGAGGTGCGCGCCGGCCTTCTGGAGATCTGGCGGGTGATGCGGGAGTGCGTCGAGCGGGGCTGCTCGCGGGACGGGGTGCTGCCCGGTGGGCTGAAGGTCCGCCGCCGCGCCGCCGAGCTGCGCCGCAGCCTGGCGACGGAGTCCGACCCCACCGACCCGCTGCGGGCGATGGACTGGGTGACCCTCTTCGCCCTCGCCGTCAACGAGGAGAACGCGGCCGGCGGCCGGGTCGTCACCGCGCCGACCAACGGGGCGGCCGGGATCATCCCGGCGGTGCTGCACTACTACACCCGGTTCGTGCCGGGCGCCTCCGACGAGGGGGTGGTCCGGTTCCTGCTGGCGGCGGGCGCGATCGGCGTGCTGTTCAAGGAGAACGCGTCGATCTCCGGCGCGGAGGTGGGCTGCCAGGGCGAGGTGGGCTCGGCCTGCTCGATGGCCGCCGCCGGGCTGGCCGAGGCGCTCGGCGGCACCCCGGAGCAGGTGGAGAACGCCGCCGAGATCGGCATGGAGCACAACCTCGGGCTGACCTGCGACCCGGTCGGTGGCCTGGTGCAGATCCCCTGCATCGAGCGGAACGCGGTGGCTAGCATCAAGGCGATCACGGCCGCCCGGCTGGCGCTGCGCGGCGACGGGGTGCACCACGTGTCGCTCGACAAGGTCATCAAGACCATGCGCGAGACCGGCGCGGACATGAAGGTGAAGTACAAGGAGACGGCGCGCGGCGGCCTGGCCGTCAACGTGATCGAGTGCTGAGGACCGCTCGTTCATCGACTGCTAACCTGTCGTCCGTCCGGTGAGGCGGGAGGCGACGGTGACCTCTGGCGTCGCGGCGTTGTGGTCGCACCGCAACTCCCTGCGCATCCTCGTCCGGCGCGACCTGGCGGTGAAGTACCAGCAGTCCGTGCTCGGCTACCTCTGGTCGCTGATCGAGCCCCTCGGCATGGGGGCGATCTACTGGTTCGTCTTCGGCGTCCTCTACTCCCGGGACACCACCCGGCACCTCGGCGACGCGGCCGACTCGTACCCGCTGTTCCTGATCACCGGGATCTTCGCCTGGATGTGGACCAGCTCTGCGCTGAGCGAGGCGACCAACGCGCTGACCGGCCAGTCCCGGCTGATCACGACGATGAACGTGCCCCGGCAGGTCTTCCCGATCGGCCGGGTCACCGGCCGCTTCGCCGAGTACGCCGCCGGCCTGCCGATCCTGGTCGCCGTCGCCGTCGGGTACGCCGCGTCCGGCGGGATCGACCTGGGCTGGTCGCTGCTCGCGCTGCCGCTGGCGGTGGCGGTGCAGGCCGTCCTGCTGGTCGGGCTGGCGCTGCTGCTCTCGGCGGTCAACGTGCTGATGCGCGACGTCGAGCGGTTCATGCGGCTGGTCATCCGGGTGCTCTTCTACGCGACGCCGATCATCTACCCGCTGAGCCTGGTGCGGGGCGCCGACCTGCCGGGCTGGCTGAAGGTCGCGTACGAGCTGAACCCGCTGGTCGGCATCTTCCAGCTGCACCACGCGGTCTGGTACCCGGACGAGTTCCCGGACGCCCGGCTGCTCGCCACCACCGTCGGCGTCAGCCTGCTGGTGCTGGCCGCCGGCTGGTGGTCGTTCCGCCGGCTCGAACCCGCCGTGCTCAAGGAACTGTGACGATGGCCGACCCGATCATCGAGGCGGAGGGGCTCGGCATCCGGTTCGTCCGCAACCGGCGGCGGCAGCTGCGGCTGCGCGAGCTGTTCATCCACCGGGGCACGCGCGGCGCGTCCGCCGGCCAGTTCTGGCCGCTGCGGGACGTGTCGTTCTCGGTGGCGGCCGGCGAGACCGTCGGCGTGATCGGCCGCAACGGCACCGGCAAGAGCACGCTGCTGCGGCTGATCGCCGGGGTGCTGATCCCCGACGAGGGGCGGATCCGGGTGCGCGGGGACGTGGCGCCGCTGCTGGAGCTCTCCGCCGGCTTCTCCAACGACCTGACCGGGCGGGAGAACCTCTACCTGGTCGGCGGCCTGCACGGGCTGTCGTCGGGCTATCTGCGGCGGCACTTCGACGACATCGTCTCGTTCGCCGGCGAGCAGGTGGAGCGGGCCATCGACACCTCGGTGCGGCACTACTCGTCCGGCATGAAGGTCCGGCTCGGCTTCGCGATCATCTCGCACCTGCCGCACCCGATCCTGCTCATGGACGAGGTGACCGCCGTCGGGGACGCGGAGTTCCGCAAGAAGTGTTATGCGACGATCGACCGTCTGCTCGGGGAGGGGCGCACTCTGGTGCTGGTGTCACACAACGAAAAGGACCTGACCCGGTTCTGCCGTCGGGGGCTCTACCTCGACGGGGGCCGGCTGAGCGTCGACGGCACGATCGCCGAGGCGCTCGACGCGTACCACTCCGCGGTCCCGCGGTGACCCTCGCGATCGTGCTCGCCGCCGACGCCCCGGCTGCGAGCCTCCCCACCCGCGCGGGCGAACCCCTCGCCGACCGGCTCGCCGCCCAGCTCCGCGCCGCCGGGGCGGACGAGGTGCGCCGCGCCGCCGACCTGGACGAGCTGGCCGCCCTCGTGGACGCGGCCACCGGACCGGTGCTGGTCACCGGCGCCGACCTGGTCGCGCACACCGCCGTCCTGCGGCACCTGGCGACCAGCCCGGTCGGGCCGACGGTGGCGCTGGTGCTCACCGATCCGCCCGGCGACGGGCGCACCGCCGTGCGCGAGGAGCGCGGCCAGGTCGTCGAGGCCGGGCCGCCGGAGACGCTGAACGGGGACGCCACCGGGATCTTCGGCGGCGCGCTGCGGGTCGGCGCCGCGGACCTGCCGTCGCTCGCCGCCGCCGCGCGCGCGGCCGCCGCCGGGGTGCTGCCCGCCGGCGCGCCGTCGGCCGCCGCGCCGTCGCCGGCCGGGCCCGCCGTGGACCGGCTCTTCGCCGGCCTCGCCGGGCTCGGCGCGCTGACCTTCGCCCATCGGGTACGCCTGCTCGTCGCGCACCGGGTGACCGACCCGGCGGGGCTGGCCGCCGCGGAGGCGGCCGTGGCCGCCGTCGACGAGGACCGGGCGGAGCTGCGGCTCTCGGTGAAGGAGCGGGACGACTTCTTCACCACCTTCTTCGTCAGCACCTGGTCCCCGTACGTCACGAAGGCGTCCGCCCGGCTCGGGCTCGGCCCGACGGCCGTCACGATGATCTCGGTGGCCTTCGCGGTGGCCGCCGCCGTGCTGTTCGGCGTCGGCGGCCGGCCGGCGCTGGTCGCCGGGGCGGTGCTGCTCTACCTCGGCTTCGTGCTCGACTGCGTGGACGGCCAGCTCGCGCGCTACACGCGGCACTTCAGCGCCTGGGGCGGCTGGCTGGACACGATGGCCGACCGCGCGAAGGAGTACGTGGTCTACGCCGGCCTCGGCTACGGGGCCACCCAGGCCGGGTTCCGGTACGGCTGGGCGCTGGCGATCGCCGCGATGACGCTGCAGACCGTCCGGCACATGACGGACACGTGGTACGGCGTGCTGCACGACGAGGCGGCGCGCCGGCCGAAGGCCGTCGGCACCTCCGCCGGCGGCATCGGCGACAAGCTGAACGCCGCCTCGAACCGGGTGCAGGCCGACACGGGGTCGGTGTCGTACTGGCTCAAGCGGACGGTGGTCTTCCCGATCGGGGAGCGGTGGGCGCTGATCGCGCTGACCGTGGCGCTGTTCGGCCCGCTGGTCAGCCTGTACGCGGTGCTGGCGTGGGGGGTGCTGGCGTTCGCGTACACCGGGGCGCTGCGTACCCTGCGCGCGCGCTGGATGTGGGTGCCGGTGCTGGACACGGTCGACGCCACCCTGCACCGCGACGACGGCCCGCTGGCCCGCCGGCTGCCGGTGGTCCGCCCGATGGGCCCGCTGACGCTGGCGGTCGTCGCGGCGCTGGGGCCGGCGGCGCTGCTGGTGGCGGCCCTGCTCACCCGGGGCGGCACCGAGGCGGCGGGCCTGGGCTGGGCGGTGCCGGTCGCGCTGCTGGTGCTCCTGGTCGGCGGCCTGGGGGCGGGCGCGGCGCACAACGGGCCGCTGGACTGGCTGGTGCCGGCCGCGCTGCGGGCGGGGGAGTACCTCTTCGCCATCGCGGTCGGGGTGGTCGGCGACGTGCCGCCGTGGCTGGTCTTCGGGTACGTCTTCGTGCTGACCCTGCACCACTACGACCTGACCGCCCGGCTGGAGAAGCGGCAGTCCGCGCCGCCGCTGCACGGTCTCACGCTCGGGTGGGAGGGGCGGTCCGTGCTGCTGACCCTGGCGGCGATCGTCGGAATTGCGGGTATCGGGATGGCTACACTCGGTACGTACCTTCTCATGGTTTTCGTGGGGAGTGTCGTCCTCGCCTGGGTCGTCCTGCCCGCCCGCGCCGCGCGGGCGTCGGTGGGCCTGGCCGGTGCGGGGGGCCGCTCGCCGGGCTGACGGAGGGGCCGGCCGGATGACACTGATCAGTTTCGTCGTGCCGGCCTTCCGGGTGCAGGGCTACCTGCGCGAGTGCCTGGACTCCATCCTCGACCAGCCCGTCGCCGACATCGAGGTGATCGGCGTTGACGACTGCTCGCCGGACGACAGCGGCGAGATCCTCGCCGAGTACGCCGCCCGCGACCGGCGGATGCACGCCGTCCGACTGACGGAGAACGTCGGGCTCGGTCCGGCCCGCAACGTCGGGCTGGACCGGGCCGTCGGCGAGTACGTCTGGTTCGTCGACGGCGACGACTGGCTCGCCCCGGAGTGCCTGGTGGGGGTGGCCGAGCGCCTCCGCGCCACCCGCCCCGACGTCCTCCTGGTCGACCACGTCCGGACGTACTGGAACAACGCCGTCACCCGCAGCGCCATGGCGGAGGTGTTCCCCGAGCCACCCGGCGAGGGCACCTTCCGGCTGCGGGACCGGCCCGAGACGCTGCGGGTGCTGCACACCGCCTGGAACCGGCTGGTCCGCCGGCAGTTCCTACGCGACCTGGGGCTGCGCTTCGCCCCCGGCTGGTACGAGGACGTCTCGTTCAGCTACCCGGTGCTGATGGCCGCCGAGCGGATCGGCGTGCTGGACCGGGTCTGCGTCAACTACCGCCAGCGGCGGTCCGGCGCGATCACCAGGACGCGGGGCGACCGGCACTTCGAGGTCTTCCAGCAGTGGCACCGGGTGTTCCGGCTGATGGACTCCTGGGGGTCGGTGGTCGACGACGTGCGCCCGGCGGTCTTCGAGCGGATGATCTGGCACTACCTGACCGTGCTCGGCAACGGGCAGCGGATCGCGCCGGAGCTGCGGCCCGCGTTCTTCGCCCAGATCACCGCCGACTACGCGCGCTGGCTGCCGTCCGGCGGCTACCCGGCCCCGGGGGGCGCGGAGGGGCTCAAGCACCGGCTGGTGGCCGCCGGCCGCTGGCGCACGTTCAGCGCCCTGCGCACCGCCTACCTGGCGCGGGACACCGCCAGGCGTACCGCCCGGACGACGAGGCGGCGGGTCGCGCCCCGGGCCCGGCGGGCCGCCCGGCTGGCCCGGGACACGCTGCTGCGCGAGTACTACCGGGCCGAGCTGCGCCGACCCGTCGACCCGACGCTGGCCGTGTACGCGGCCTACTGGTACCGCGGCTACGCGGACAACCCGGCCGCGGTCCACGAGGCGGCGCGGCGGCTGGCGCCGCAGGTCCGGGGGGTGTGGATCGTCCGACGCGACCGGGTGCACACCATGCCCGAGGGCGTCGAGTACGTGGTGGCCGGCACCGCCGCCTACTACCGGGCGCTCGCGCGGGCGCGCTGGCTGGTCAACAACGTGAACTTCCCGGACTACGTCCGCAAGCGGCCCGGGTCGGTGCACGTGCAGACCCACCACGGCACGCCGGTGAAGGTGATGGGGCTCGACCAGCAGCGGTATCCGATCGGCGCGGTGGGGATGGACTTCGCCGGGCTGCTGCGCCGGGTGGACCGGTGGGACTTCAGCATCAGCGCGAACAGCTTCTCCACCCAGATGTGGGAGCGGGCCTATCCGGCGGAGTACACCACCCTGGAGGTGGGCTACCCGCGCAACGACCGGCTGGTCAACGCCACCGCCGAGGAGGTGCTCCGGCTGCGCGCGGAGTTCGGGCTCGGCCTCGGCGAGCGGGTCGTCCTGTACGCCCCGACGCACCGGGAACACCTGCCCGGCTACCGGCCGCCGTTCGACCCGGGGCGGCTGCTCGACGTGCTCGGCCCGGCCGGCCGGTTGCTGATGCGCAGCCACTACTTCCACGACCGGGAGCGGCGGGCCCGGCGCCCGGTGGACCGGGACCGGGTGCGCGACGTCAGCGGCCACCCGCGCGTCGAGGACCTCTACCTCGTGGCGGACGTGCTGGTCACGGACTACTCGTCGGCGATGTTCGACTACGCCGTGCTGGACCGGCCGATCGTGGTCTACGCCCCGGACTGGGAGGCGTACCGGCTGGCCCGCGGCGTCTACTTCGACCTGCTCGCGGAGCCGCCCGGCGCGGTGGCCACCAGCTTCGCCGACCTGCTCGACCTGTTCCGCGCCGGCGGGGTCGACTCGGCGGAGGCGGCGAGGGCCCGGCAGCGGTTCCGGGCCCGGTTCTGCGCGCTCGAGGACGGCCACGCCGCCGAACGGGTGGTCCGCCGGGTCTTCCTCGGCGAGCAGTCGCAGCCCCGCTGCCGCTGACCGCGACCGCCCGCGCCCCCGGGGTCGCCCGCCCGTCGCACCCGGTGGGCGCAACAGGGACGTCACGAGTCGAACATGGCACGTTTACCCGATATCCGGATCGAATGATCCTCGTCACAGTCATTCGGGGTTCGGTCGACGAGCTGGGGGGAGGTGACGGTGACCACCGTCGCGCTCAAGGATGTCACGAAGGTGTTCAGGGACGGCACCCTCGCCGTCGACAGCGTCAACCTGGACGTCAACGACGGCGAGTTCATGGTGCTGCTCGGCCCGTCGGGCTGCGGGAAGTCCACGGTGCTGCGGATGGTCGCCGGGCTGGAGGACCCGACGTCGGGCGCGGTGCTGCTCGACGGTGAGCTGGTCAACGACCTGCCGCCGCGGGAGCGGAAGATCGCCATGGTCTTCCAGGACTTCGCGCTCTACCCACACATGACGGTCGGCGACAACATCGCCTTCCCGCTCCGGCTGGCCGGCATGGATGCGGAGCCGCGCGGCGAGCGGGTCACCGACGTGGCCAGCGCGCTCGGCATCGGCGACGTGCTCGGCCGCAGGCCCAACCAGCTCTCCGGCGGGCAGCGCCAGCGGGTCGCGATGGGGCGGGCGATCGTCCGCCGCCCCGGCCTGTTCCTGATGGACGAGCCGCTGTCCAACCTCGACAGCGGGCTCCGGGCCGAGCTGCGCGCCGAGATCTCCGGGCTCACCCGCGAGCTGGGCGTCACCACCATCTACGTCACCCACGACCAGGCCGAGGCGCTGACCATGGCCGACCGGGTCGCCATCATGCGCAGGGGCGTCCTCCAGGACGTGGGGACCCCGACCCAGGTCTACGGCCGTCCCGCCACGCTCTACGTGGCCGCGTTCCTCGGCAGCCCGCGGATGAACCTGCTGGAGGCGTCGGTCTACGTCCACCTGGACCGCTACGTCACCCTCACCCTCGGCGAGCAGGCGCTGCGCCTGCCCTGGGACGACATCCGCAGCCGGGCGGTCGCGCACTACCACGGCGAGCGGATCGTGGTCGGGATGCGGGCCGAGGCGCTCACCCCGGTCGCCCCGGACACGCCGGGCGACGTGCTCCACGGCCGGATCCGCTATCTGGAGCACCACGGTCACGAGTCGCTCGCGTTCGTCGACATCGGGGCCACCGCGATCGTGGTGGACGAGATGGGCACCCCCGTCGACGCCCCGGTCGACCAGCGCGGTCTGCGCCGCTTCGGCCAGATGATGCAGCGGCTGACCGGGCGCGCGGCGGAGGACGAGCCCGCCCCGAGCCACAGCGCCCGGACCAGCGTGCTGAGTGACCCGGGCCGGCACCACCGCCGCCCGGCCGAGCTGGCGGTCCGGCTCGCGCCGTACCCCGCGGTCTCCGCCGGTCACCCCCTGGCCGTCTCCGTGCGCATGGACGCGCTGCACTTCTTCGACGAGCGGGGCGACCGCATCGACGTCGGCTGGCGCTGACCGGGTGGCCCTTGCCGGTGAAGTTACCGACTAGTAACGTCGGGGCATGACCATCGACTCGCGCCAGGTGGCGGCCGGCATGCTGGAGGCCGTGCCGTTCGCGCGTACGCTCGGCCTCGAATTCGTCGAGGTGGCCCCCGAGGCGGAGGGCGGGGTGCGGGCGGTCGTCCGCCTGCCCGACTCGCCGGCCACCCACAACCACGTCGGCGGGCCGCACGCCGGGGCCATGTTCACCCTCGGCGAGACCGCCTCCGGCGCGGTCGTGCTGGCCGCGTTCGCGCCGCTGCTCGACCGGGCCACGCCGCTGGCGGTGCGGGCCGAGATCGCGTACCGGAAGCTCGCCATGGGCCCGGTGCTGGCGACGGCGCGGCTCGGCCGGCCTCCCGCCGAGGTGGTCGCCGAGCTGGAGGCCGGCCGGCGGCCGGAGTTCCCGGTGCAGGTGGAGATCGCCACCGAGGCGGGGAAGGCCACCGGCGCGATGACGGTCGTCTGGACGCTGCGCCCGCACTGAGCCGTTCCGGGCAACCGGGCCGAAATCGGTTTGCCGGCGCGGAGGTCTGGATAGATTCGTAACCGTGCTGGGCCTGCCTGCTCACGTGACCGCCTGTCTCTTCGATCTGGACGGGGTGCTGACGCAGACCGCCCGGGTGCACAACGCCGCGTGGACCGAGACGTTCGACGGCTTCCTGCGGCAGCGTGCCGCCGCCACCGGCGAGGCGTTCCGCCCCTTCGACCCGGGGCCGGACTACAACCGGTACGTCGACGGCCGGCCCCGCGCCGACGGGGTGCGCACCTTCCTCGCCTCGCGGGGGATCGTGCTGCCCGAGGGAGCGCCCGACGACCCCCCGGACGCCGACACGGTCAACGGGGTTGGCAACCGGAAGAACGTGCTGCTGCTGGAGCGGCTGCGCACCCGCGGCGTGGACGTCTACCCCGGCTCGGTCGCCTACCTGAAGGCCGCGGCCGCCGCCGGCCTGCGCCGCGCGGTCGTCACGGCCAGCGCGAACGGCCGGGAGGTGGTCGCCGCCGCCGGCCTGGAACCGCTGCTGGAGGCCCGGGTCGACGGGCTGCTCGCCCGCGCCGAGGGGCTGCGCGGCAAGCCGCACCCGGACACCTTCCTGGCCGGGGCCCGGCTGCTCGGGGTCGACCCGGCCCACGCCGCCGTCTTCGAGGACGCGCTGGCCGGGGTGGCCGCCGGCCGGGCCGGCGGGTTCGGCTACGTGGTCGGGGTCGACCGGGTCGGCCAGGCGGCCGAGCTGCGTGCCCACGGCGCCGACGTCGTGGTCACCGACCTCGCCGACCTGCTCGACACCGGGCGGCCCGCGTGATCAGGGAACGCGCCTATCCCGTCGAGCCGTGGCACATCCGGGAGATCCGGCTGGACATGGACGTCCTGGCCCAGTCCGAGTCGGTGTTCGCGCTCTCCAACGGGCACGTCGGGCTGCGCGGCAACCTGGACGAGGGCGAGCCGCACGGCCTGCCCGGCACGTACCTCAACTCCTTCTACGAGCTGCGCCCGCTGCCGTACGCGGAGGCCGGGTTCGGGTTCCCGGAATCCGGCCAGACCATCGTCAACGTCACCAACGGCAAGCTGATCCGGCTGCTGGTCGACGACGAGCCGCTCGACGTCCGGTACGGCGAACTCCTCTCCCACGAGCGGGTCCTCGACCTGCGCGCCGGCACCCTGCACCGCGAGCTGCACTGGCGGTCGCCGGCCGGCCGCGAGGTCAAGGTCCGCAGCACCCGGCTGGTCTCCTTCACCCAGCGCTCCGTCGCGGCGATCAACTACGAGGTGGAGGCGGTCGGCGCCCCGCTGCGGCTGATCATCCAGTCGGAACTCGTCGCGAACGAGACGCTGCCCGCGCAGAGCCGGGACCCCCGGGTGGCGGCCGTGCTGGAGTCGCCGTTGCAGGCCGAGGAGGAACTCACCACCGACGACGGCGGGCTGCTGATCCACCGGACCAAGCTCTCCGGGCTGCGGGTCGCCGCCGCGATGGAGCACGAGGTGTACGCCCCGGCGCGCAAGACCATCGAGTCCGAGGGTTACGAGGACTGGGTGCGTACCACGATCGGGTGCGTGCTCAAGCCGGGCGAGACCCTACGGGTGGTCAAATACCTCACCTACGGCTGGTCGAGCCGCCGCTCGCTGCCGGCCCTGCGGGACCAGGTCGGCGCGGCCCTGGCGGCGGCGCGGCTGGACGGCTGGGACGGGCTTCACCGGGAGCAGCGGGAATACCTCGACGAGTTCTGGGACGCCGCCGACGTGGTGGTGGAGGGCGACCCGGAGGTCCAGCAGGCCGTCCGGTTCGGACTGTTCCACGTCCTCCAGGCGGGCACCCGGGCGGAGCGGCGGCCGATCGCCGCGAAGGGCCTGACCGGCCCCGGGTACGACGGGCACGCGTTCTGGGACACCGAGATGTTCGTCCTGCCGGTGCTCACCTACACCCACCCGGCCGCCGTGCGGGACGCGCTGCACTGGCGGCACCGCACGCTGGCCGCCGCGCACGAGCGGGCCCGGATGCTCAACCTGGAGGGTGCGGCGTTCCCCTGGCGCACCATCGAGGGACCGGAGTCGTCGGCGTACTGGCCGGCGGGCACCGCTGCCTTCCACATCGCGGCCGACGTCGCCGACGCGCTGCGGCGCTACGTGCAGGTCACCGAGGACACCGAGCTGGAGCGCGAGATCGGGCTGGAGCTGCTGGTGGAGACCGCCCGGCTGTGGCGGTCGCTGGGCCACCACGACCGGCACGGCCAGTTCCACATCGACGGGGTGACCGGCCCCGACGAGTACACGGCGGTGAAGAACGACAACATCTACACCAACCTGATGGCGCAGCGGAACCTGATCACCGCCGCCGACGCGGTGATGCGCTACCGGGACGAGGCGTTCCACCTCGGCGTGACCGACGAGGAAGCGGCCGCCTGGCGGGACGCGGCGGCCTCCATGCACATCCCGTACGACGAGGAGGTCGACGTCCACGAGCAGGTGGAGGGCTTCACCCGGCTCCAGGAGTGGGACTTCGGGCACACGCCGCCGGAGAAGTACCCGCTGCTGCTGCACTACCCGTACTTCGACCTCTACCGAAAGCAGGTGGTCAAGCAGGCGGACCTGGTCCTTGCCATGCACTGGCGGGGCGACGCGTTCACCCCGGAGGAGAAGCTGCGCAACTTCCTCTACTACGAGCGCCGGACGGTGCGGGACTCGTCGTTGTCGGCGTGTACCCAGGCGGTGCTGGCGGCCGAGGTGGGCCATCCGGAGCTGGCGCACATCTACCTGCGCGAGGCCGCGCTGATGGACCTGCACGACCTCAACGAGAACACCCGCGACGGCGTGCACATGGCGTCGCTCGCGGGGGCGTGGATCGCGTTGGTGGCCGGGTTCGGCGGGCTGCGTGACCACGACGGCACGCTGTCGTTCGCGCCGCGCCTGTCCAGCCGGCTCGGGCGGCTGGAGTTCTCGCTCCAGTGGCGCGGGATGCGGCTGCGGGTGGACGTCCGGCCGCACGAGACCACGTACGCGCTGCGCCACGGTGACCCGGAGGACGTGCTGGAGCTGCGGCACCACGGCGAGACGGTCCGGGTCACCTGCGACGAGCCCGTCACCGTGCCGATCCCGCCGCTGGAGGTCTCCGGACCGGCCCCGGAGCAGGCGCCGGGCCGGGCCCCGCTGCTCCGCCTGCCCGAGAACGAGCCGTGACCCGCCGCCGGCCCGCGCTCGGCGGGCCGGCGGCGTCGGTCAGAGCGGCCTGCCCTGCGAGGGGCGGCCGGCCGCGTCGCGGGGCGTCATCGCCCGCGGGTCGTCGGCCGTGCGTGCCTGGGCCGCTTCGTCCGCCCAGTCCCGGCCGCGTTCGGCGTCCTGTTCGCGCCGTTCCCGGTCGGCGGTCTGCTGGCGGGACTCTCGCTGCTGCGCCATGGCGATCCTCGCGATCCGTCGGGGGCGCGGTCTTGCGCCGGTACGGTCTGCGGTCACCCGCCGGCTACCCGACGCCCCCGGTGGCAAACACCGGGGCGGCCGGCCCGCTTGCGGGCCGTGCGGGCGGGTATGCGAGCCGCCGGGGAGGAGCCGTGGCCCGGTGGTTCGGACGACCGGTCCTGGCCGACGACGTACGGGACGGAGGCGGAGATGGACGTGCGCAGCAGCGAGGTGACGATCCCGGCGGGGGACGCGCAACTCCCGGCTGACCTGCTGGTCCCGGCCGAGCCGGCCGGCGTGGTGCTCTTCGCCCACGGCAGCGGAAGCTCCCGGCACAGTCCGCGCAACACCGCCGTGGCGCACGTGCTCAACCGCGACGCCTTCGGCACCGTGCAGGTCGACCTGCTGACCCCGGCCGAGGACCGGGTGGACGCCCGGACCGCCGAGCTGCGCTTCGACATCCCACTGCTCGCCGGCCGGCTCGCGGCGGTCGTGGACTGGCTGGCGGCGGAGCGGCCCTTCGGCCGGGTGCCGATCGGCCTTTTCGGGGCCAGCACCGGGGCCGCCGCCGCGCTGGTGGCGGCGGCCGCCAGACCGGACCTCGTCGGCGCGGTCGTCTCGCGGGGCGGCCGGCCCGACCTGGCCGGCCCGGCCCTCGGGGAGGTGCGCGCGCCCACGCTGCTGCTGGTCGGCGGCCTGGACGAGCAGGTGATCGCCCTCAACGAGCAGGCGCAGGAGGCGCTGCCGGAGAGCGCCGAGCTGACGGTGATCCCCGGCGCCACGCACCTCTTCGAGGAGCCCGGCAAGTTGGAGCAGGTCGCCCACTGCGCCGCCGACTGGTTCAACGCCCACCTCGCCGTGCCCCGCCCGGCCTGAGCGCCGGCCCGGTGGACGGGAACCGGCGGCCTGGCGGATCCCGCTCAGGCGGGGGCCGGCGGCGTGGCCCTGGCGTCCGGGGCGGGGCGCTCGCGGTGCTGCTGGACGGTGTCGATGACGCGCCAGACGACGGCGGTGATCGACACCGAGACGAAGGCGCCGGCGATGCCGGCGATCAGGGTGCCGGCGGTGACCGCCACCAGGATCACCGCCGGGTGCAGCCGCACCTGGCGCTTCATGATGAGCGGCTCCAGCAGGTTGCCCTCGATCTGCTGCACGGCGATCACGGCGGCCAGGGCCAGCAGCGCGGTGACCGGCCCCTTCGCCGCGAGCGCGACGAGCACCGCGACCGCGCCGGCCACGGTCGCGCCGATGATCGGGACGAAGCCGCCGAAGAACGTGATCAGCGCCAGCGGAAAGGCCAGCGGCACCCGGAGCAGCACCAGGGCCAGGCCGATGCCGATCGCGTCGATCGCGGCGATCATCATGGTGCCCCGGCTGTACGCGCCCAGCGTCCGCCAGCCCACCCGGCCCGCCTCGGCGGTCACCGACCGGTTCGGGCCGGTCATCCGGGACAGCACCCAGTGCCACATCGACCGGCCGTCCTTGAGCAGGAAGAACAGCAGCACGAGTGCGAGCAGCGCCGAGCCGAGCACCTCGGCGGCCGTCCGAGCCCCCGACACCGGGTCGACCGAGCCCTGCCCGAGACCCTGCCGGGCCTGGTCGAGCAGCCGGTCGAGCTGCTGGTCGCTGACCGGCAGCGTGGAGGTCACGAACTCCCGGGTCCGTTGCAGGCCCTGGCTCAGCTCCTGGCTCAGCTCGCTGAACTGACTGGCGGTCAGCTTCCACACCAGCGCGCCGACCCCGAACAGCACGCCGAGCAGCAGCAGCACGGTGAGCAGGGCGGCCAGCGACGCGGGCAGCCGGAGGCGGCGCAGCGCGAGCTGCACCGGGTCGAGCAGCGCGGTGAGGAAGACGGTGGCGGCCAGCGCGATGGCCAGCGGCGCGAGCAGCACCGCGATCTTTCCCAGCAGGTACAGCCCGGCGACGACCACCACCAGGCAGGCGCTCCAGACCACGGCTGAGCGGACCGGCCAGGGCAGCGCCGCCCAGGCCTGTCGGGGCCCCGAGGCCCGGTCCGTCGTCCCCTCGGGCGTCCGCCCGGCACCGTCTGCGACCACGTCGGCCCTCCTCGATCTTCCGCGAGTCGGTACCCGGCCGGCGTCCTCCCGACACCCGTGGCCCCTGTCAACCTGGATGCCGCACCCGGCCGGGGAGGGCGAGTCGGCGGCCGAGCGCCCTCGCGTGGCGTTCCCGCCGGCCTGTCCGCTCCACGGCCCTTCTGTGGCGCTCCACGGGTCGCCCGTCCGGTCGGTGAGGGCCTGCCCGGTCGCGTTTGTGCCCGGGGCCCCAGGGAAGGCAGAGATCGAAACCCGACCCGAGGAGGACCCGATGAGCGACTTCATGGACAAGGCCAAGGACTTCGCCGACAAGCACGACAAGCAGGTCGACCAGGGCTTGGAGAAGGGCGGCGAGATGGCCGACCAGCGTACCGGCGGGAAGTACGACGACCAGATCGACAAGGGCGTCGACCAGGCCCAGGCCCGTACGGGCGAGGGTGACCAGGTCCGCTGAAGCTCCTCGGTCCGCTCCCGGGTCGCCGCGCGGTCGGCGGTCCGGGAGCGTCGTTTCCGGCGGATCGACGGTCACCGCTAGCCAAGCATCGACCATTCTCGCTACTATCCGCAGTCGGAACATGACTCACCGTCGAGTCGCCCCCGGCCGGACCGGCGTGCCCTGTGGACGCCGCGACGAGAGGAAGTCAGCCGGTGACCGAGGCACCCGAGACGACCGTCCCCCAGCGCTATCCGTTCAGCGACCCCGACCGGCTCAACCTCGACCCGCGCTACGCCCGGCTGCGCCGGGACGAGCCGCTCACCCGGATCCGGATGCCCTTCGGGGAGCCGGCCTGGCTGGCCACCCGGCACGCCGACGTGCGTATGGTGCTCGGCGACCCCCGGTTCAGCCGGGCCGCCTCGGTGGGCCGGGACGAGCCCCGCAACTCGCCACGGCAGCAGGACACCGGGATCCTGGCCATGGACCCGCCGGAGCACACCCGGCTGCGTCGGTTGGTGGCGAAGGCCTTCACCGCCCGCCGGGTGGAGGAGCTGCGCCCCCGCACCAGGAGGGTCGCCGACGAACTGGTCGACGGCATGCTCGCCGCCGGCCCCCCGGCCGACCTGGTGGAGCACCTGGCCACCCCGCTGCCGATCCGGGTCATCTGCGACCTGCTCGGCGTGCCCGTGGCCGACCAGGGCCGCTTCCACACCTGGTCCGAGGCGATCGTGTCGACCACCTCGCTGAGCCCGGAACAGGCCCAGCAGTACATCGACAACCTGTTGGCGTACATGGGCGAGCTGATCGCGCGCCGGCACCGCGAACCCACCGACGACCTGCTCGGCGCGATGGTCCGGGCCCGGGACGCCGACGACCGGCTCGCGGCGGACGAGGTCGTGCGGCTGGCCGCCGGGCTGCTCGCCGCCGGGCACGAGACGACCGTGACCCAGATTCCCAACTTCGTGTACGTGCTGCTCACCCACCCGGCCGAGTGGGCGCGGCTGCGGGCCGAGCCGGCGCTGGTGCCCGGCGCCGTGGAGGAGCTGATGCGCTTCGTCCCGCTCGGCGCGTCGTCGGCCTTCGCCCGCTACGCCCTGGAGGACGTCGAGCTCGGCGGCGTGCTGGTGCGTGCCGGCGAGCCGGTCGTGGTGTCGATCCCGTCGGCCAACCGGGACGAGACGGTCTTCGCCGAGCCCGACCGGCTCGACCTGGCCCGGCAGGCCAACCCCCACCTCGGCTTCGGGCACGGGGTGCACCACTGCGTCGGCGCGCAGCTCGCCCGGATGGAGCTCCAGGTCGTCCTGGAGACCCTGATCGCCCGCACCCCCGGCCTGCGCCTGGCGGTGCCCGAGTCGGAGCTGACCTGGAAGAGTGGCCTGCTGGTGCGGGGCCTGGTGGCCATGCCGGTGAGCTGGTGACGCGGTGAGCGGGCCGGACGAGCAGTGGCGCGTGCACGTGGACCGGACCCGGTGCATCGGGTCGGGGATCTGCGCGGGCACCGCGCCGGGGCACTTCGTGCTGGTGGACGGGCTGTCCCGCCCGCTGGCCGAGCGGGTGGCGCCCGACGACGCGCTGGTGGACGCCGCGGACTCGTGCCCCATGGAGGCGGTCATCGTGTCCGAGGTGGACAGCCTGCGCCGGATCGCACCGGAGCCGTGAGCGGCCGGTCCACCAAGCCCGCGTCCGGCCGCTCCCACGCCCTCAGCCGAGGACCGCCTCCAGGGTGCGGCGGGCGGTGTCGGCCATCACCGGGTTGGTGTCGACGTAGTAGGGGAGGGCGCCGACGGCCTGGACGATCGCCCAGCCCCGCCCGCGCGCCCAGGTGGCGTCGTCGGCTTGCAGCGCCCGGCGGTAGGTCTCCCGGGCGTCGGGCGGCAACAGGTTCCACGCCGGCATGAGGTCGACCGCCGGGTCGCCGACGCAGACCGCCCCGAGGTCGATGACCGCGGCGAGCCGGCCGTCGCGGACCAGCAGGTTGCCCGGCATCAGGTCGGCGTGGATCCACACGTCCGGCCCGTCGTGCGCGGGCGCGTCGCGGCACTCCGCCCAGACCCGGGCGACCCGGGCGGTGTCGGTCAGGTGGGTGCTCTCGGCCAGGCAGCTACGGACGTGCTCGTCCAAGGCGGGCAGCGGGCCGCCCCGGGTGCGTCCGTTCCACGCCCGGCCGCCGGTGTCCACCTCGTGCAGCGCACAAACGAACCCGGCGAGGTCGCGGGCGAACTCGACCGGATCGCCGATGCTCCGGTCGCCGGCGGTCTCCCCGGGGATCCAGCGGTACGCCGTCCACGGGCCCGGGTAGCCCTCGCCCGGCTCGCCGAGGGCCACCGGCTCGGGAACCGGCAGCGGTACGTGCGGGGCGAGGCGGCGCGCGTCCTCCTGCTCGCGCCGCAGGTCGTCGCGGAGCTCCGGGTCGACGCCGGGTTGCAGCGGGAAGCGCAGCACGATGTCCTCGCCGAGTCGGAACAGCGCGTTCACGGTGCCGTACGAGGTGACCGGGCGCACCGGAAGCCCGCGCCAGCGGGGGAACTGGTCGGCGACGAGGGCGGTGACGACGTCGGTGGTGACGTCGACCTGGTCGGCATGCATCCTCACCGGGCCGATCCTGCCGCCGCCCCGGGGACAGAGCGACCGGTTTTCACCGGGCGCGCCAGGGCCGGCACCCGGGTGCCCACCGGACCGGGCGTGGCCCGGCGCGAGGCACCGCAGGAACGCGCGCAAGCGCCGGTGGGGACGGGCAAGGGTCGGGTGGTACGCGCGAGGGCCGGTCCCCCCGTGCGGGGAGACCGGCCCTCGCCGGTGCGTCGATCAGGCCGAGTAACCGCGCTCGGCGATCCAGTTGGCGACCTTCTCCAGGGTCATCCAGTACTCGCCCTCGGGAGAGGCCGGGTCGGCGATCCGGATGAGGTCACCGCCGTCCCGGTAGCCCACCAGGGTCAGGTAGTGCCCGCCCTCGTACGACTGCGGGTGGCCGTCGGTGTCGACCGCGGTGCCCTTGACGTTGGCCACCACCGGCCGGCCCTCGTCCAGGGCGGCGACCGCGTCGGCCCGCAGCTTGTCGACCTGCTCCGGCTTGGCCACCGGGCCCGAAATCTCCGTGGTCCGGTACCGGCCGCCGGTCAGCTCGTTGAGCACCCGCGTGGTGTCCAGGGCCGAGTCGGTCCCGGCCTCCGTGGTGCCCAGCAGCTTCGCGACCTCGTCCTGCGAGAGGATCTTGCCCTGCGCGGACAGGGCCATCCGCGTCGCGGCCGGGCCGCAGTAGTAGAAGTTGGGCTGCGCCTGGTACTCGATGCCCACCGTGCGCTCGGCCCGCTTGTCGGGGCGGCCGTTCTTGTCGGCCTTGTCGGCCCGCCCGCCCTTGTCGGTGTGCACCGAGGCGACCGGGGCGGTGGCCACCGGCGCGGCCTGGGCGGCCATCGCGGGTCCGGCGATGCAACTGCCCGCCACCAGCAGGCCGGCGACGGAGAGACCGCTCTTGTGGATGATCGGCTTCATTGGTCGGGCTCCAATCGGGGGTTGACGCCTCCGGGAGCCGGAGGCGCAAGCACCGGGACAGGCGCTCGCCTAAAGGGATTCGACGGCCCGGAGCGCGTCCGTGGCCGGGCGTACCAGGGACCCAACGGCCCTGCTCCACGGGGCATTCCGGGGCAGGGGCCAGGGGTCCGGCGGCACGATGAGATGCAACGGCGCCAGGGGCAGCAGGATTCCGGCGTACGGATGCGGCTCGTCACACCCGCGACGTGCGACGGGCTCCTCGGGCTAGTGCCGGCGGTGCCCCGGGCAGCGGTGGTCGGCCGTCTACCGCAGCCGACACCGGCAGGCCGGGCGAACCGGTCAGACCGTTACAGACTTCCCAGCAGGCGCGTCACGGTGATCTCGATGACGACCCGGTCGGGATTGGGGCGCGGTGTCCGGTACCGCTCGGCGTACCGGCGCTCGGCCTCGGCCACGGCGGCCCGGTCGGAGCGGACGACCGCCCGCCCCTCGATGGTGAGCCACCGTCGCCCGTCGACGTGGCAGACGGCCACCGGGGCGCCCACGGGGCCGGCGGCGGCGACGTGTCGGGCCTTGCGGGACGTGCCGCTGGTGATCACCCGGGCCAGGCCCGCCGCGGCGTCGACGGTGACGCCCACCGGCACGACGTGCGGGGTGCCGTCGGCCCGCAGGGTGGTCAACGTCGCCAGGTGCCGTTCCCGGCAGAACGCGGCGACCCGCTCGTCCTGCGGTGCCAACCGGTGGTCGGGCATGTCCGTCCCCTGTCTCGCGGTGGGCGTGCCGGGTCAGGGAACGCGGCGGCGGGTCCGGTCCGGTTCCGGCCCGGCGACCGGTCGGCCGGGCAGCGGAGGACTGCCGGCGCGTCGGTGCCGGAGCAGCCGACCGAGGTAGATCAGCGCGCCGGTCAGCACGGCCATGTCGTCGAGGTAGATCGGGTCGGGCAGCACGTCGATCGGGAGCACGGTGTAGAGCAGCGCCCCGTAGAAGGCGACCTTGCCCTTCACCCCGAGCGTGCCGAGCAGCCGGCGGGTGCGGATCACGCGAACGGCCAGCAGCACCGCGCCGACCAGCGTGACGACCGCCACGACACCGACGAGGACCCACGCCTCCCTGGACATACGGCCACGCTAGCCCAGCCGGGCCAGCTCCGCCCGGATCCGTCGGCCGGCCGGTCGGTACGCGGCCACGGCCACCCGGCCGTGCCGGTCGGTACGCGGCCACGGCCACCCGGCCGTGCCGGTCGGTACGCGGCCACGGCCACCCGGCCGCGCCGGTCAGTACGCGGCCACGGCCGCCCGACCCCGGGCCGCCGGCGGAACCTCCCGGCCGGACACCGCCGGAAGTTCCCGGGTCTGCTCCACCGGCCCCTCGATCAGCGGCAGCAGCGACGGCGACTCCTCGGGCTGGCGGTTGACCGCGGCGAACGCCTCGTCCCGCAGGCTGCGTGCCGACTCGGCGGCGAGTTCGGCGGCGCGCCAGGCGGCCTGCTCCCGCTCCCGGGCGGCCTGCTGCCGGGCGAACAGGTTGTCCCGTACCGCCCGGCGCAGCACCAGCTCCTGCTCGACCGGGTGCAGCCGCGGGTCCCACCCGTTGCGGTGCGCGAAGACGTCGCTGAGCTGCTCCACCGACAGCTCCTTGCGCCAGTACGCGTCCAGCGCGGCCCGGTGCAGGAATCGCTCGCGCTCGGCGTACTCGGCGGGGGTCCGGCCGGTACGCGGCAGGGGCATCGCCTCGGCGTTCGCCAGCCGTCGGACGTCCGCCTCGGCGGCCTCGTACGCCTGCCAGGCCGTCTCGACCGCCTCCTGCGTGGTCAGCCACTCGGCCCGTAGGCGGGCGGCGGTGGCGGCGGCCCGCTCCGCGGCCACCGCGACCTCCTCCGCGTACCGGGACCGTTCGCGCTGCTCCTCGGCCCGTTCCAGTTCGCTCGGCATCGCCGCGCGGCGGATCAGGCCCCCCGCGTCGAAGCGGAGCCGGCCCGGCCGCAGCAACAGGCCGGCGACGGTGACGGCGACGACGCCGAGCAGGCTCAGCCAGATCACGGCGGCCCGCGGCACATCGAGCAGGACGGAGGAGAGCACGGTCTGCATGGTCAGCACCTCGCGGTCGATCGAGCGAAATCGACGTGTGGTCGTGCCCGTCTGACGGGCGGTCGGGCATCGTGGACGCTTGGGCGTACGTCGGCGGTGGTCGTTCCGGCGGGGGGTGCGGGAACGGCCGGACGGGCCGGTACCGAGGCGGGGCGGCCGGAATTGGCGTGCCGGTCCACGCGGTGGCGGACCGGGTGCCGAGGCGGCCGGGATGTCGGGAGGCGGCCCGGCCGGACGGGCCTCGCGCGGCGCGCGGGCGGTCCGTGGCGGGGCCGATGCCTCGGAGAGGCCCGGTGGCCGACGGGTCAGGCGGTGGGTGGACCGCGCCGGGCGGGCACCCCCCGGCCGGGGTCGCGGGCCGGCACGTCCCGGCGGACGAGCGCCTCGGCCCCGGTCTCGGCCGGGACGACGGCCCGGCGGACGGCCGGCGGGGTGGCCGCGTCGACCACGTGCTCGGCGGCCGGGGCACGGCCCGGAAGCGGCTGCTCGACCGGGCCGCCAACGGCGGCGGGGGCGCTCGCGGCGGCCGGGCCGAGGGCGGGGGCGGGCGGTGCCGGTGCGGCGGTCACGCCGCCGAGGCCGACGGCGAGCACCAGCGCGGCGACCGCCAGCCGGGTCAGCTCGCGCAGGGAGCGCAGCGTGACCGACCAGAACGGGTCGGCGGGCGCTACGAACGGCACCGTTCCAACCTATCCCCCGCGAGCGGCCGGCGCAGCGCGGCGGCCACGCCGGTTCGGTGACCGACACCACGCCGTCCCCTGTGGAGGTGCTGGTCGACGCCGTGGGAGTGCCGTCCGGGCCGGGTGGGCCAGCGCCGGCCGCCGGACATGCGACGGCCCACCCGGGGGAAGCCTCCCGCCGGATGGGCCGTCGTCGTGCTGTCAGCCGTCGGTGCCGAGCACCGGCGGCGCGGCGTCCGCGCCGTCCCGCCAGACCATGTCGTCCTCGGTCAGCCAGGTCAGCCGGCCGTCGGCGGTGTCGTCGTCGTGCTGCCCCTGGCGGGCACCCAGGATGCCGGGCCGGTTCGCGGCCCGGCCCGCGCCCGGCCGTCCCGCCCCGGTGGCTGCCTGGTTGCCGGCACCGGCCGTGCCCTGACGCGAGGCGTCGAAGCGCCGCCCCATCCCGGTGGCCGCTCGGTTTTCCGCCGCGGGGGTGCCGCCTGCGGGCCGGGCCGCCGTGCTCGGCGCGGTGCTCGACCCGGCGAGGGCGCCGGTGCCGACCAGACCGCCGGCCGGCGTGCCGCCCTGGGGGCCGAAGTTCAGGCCGGGGTTGGCCGAGGCCGTCGCGGTGCCGCCCGGCCCGGTCAGGCCGGTCGTGCCGGCCGTCGCGCCGGTCAGCAGCGCGGCCCCGGCGAGGGAGGTGCCGGCACCGACGCCGCCCGGCACGCCGCCGGTCATGCCGGTGCCCGGCTGCCCGCTGCCGCCCGGCGCCGGGGAGCCCTGGCCGGAGCCGGTCTCCGGCCCGGAGGACGGCCGGTCGGGGGCCGCGATGGTGGCGCCGCCCGGCTGCCCCGCGAGACCGCTGCTGGTCGGCGCGGCCGTCGGCGTGGTGGAACCCGGGCCGAGGCGCGGGACCGTGACGGAGTTGTTCTGGGTGGTACCGGGGATGTCCGGGTCCGGCGGGGGCGGCGGGACCAGGCGACCGTACGCCGACAGGTCGTAGCCGGCGGCCAGTTCGGCCACCACCTTGACCATGCGCTGGTGCGCCTTCTCCTGCTCGGCCTTGTCCTGCTGGTGGCCGAGCAGCCCGCCGACCAGGACGCCCGGCACGCCGAAGACGGCGCCCTTGGCCGCTCCGGAGAGCGCCTTGTCGTGGTCGTCGGTCTCGGCCGGGCTCTCCGCCTGCTCGCGGGCGGTGCGCAGGTCGGCGGCCATCAGCGTCAGCCCCCGGCTGACGTCGGCCATGCCCTCGCCGAGCTTGCCGGCGTAGTCGCTGACCAGGGCGAGCCGGCGCTGGAACTCCTGCGAGGCCGAACCCGTCCACGTGTTGGCCAGCTTGTCGAGGTCGCCGTCGAGCTCCTTGACGAGCCCGTCGAGGATGCCCTTGAGGGACGTCCACTGGGCGGCGATGCCGTCGATCTGGCCCGGCTGGCCGGCCATCACACCGTCGTAGAGCTGCTGGTGGCTGACGTGCTGGTAGCGCTGGGTGTACTCAGACACGCGGCTCCCCCTCCCGCTTCAGCGCGTCGTCGACCCCGGCCAGCGCGGCCTCGATGTCGGCGGCGTTGGCCGCGTTGCGCTCCTCGGTGGTGCGGTAGTTGGACAGGATCGTCGCGGTCGCGCTCTGGGACGCCTTCACCGCCTCGCGCAGCCGATCGACCTGGTCCACGTAGGACTGGTAGATCTCGGAATAGCGACGGGCGTTCTCGGTCGCGTCGGCGAACGAGCCCAGCGCCGGCGGCCGGCACTGCATCTCGGTGCGCAGCTTCCGCAACGCCTTCTCCGCTTCGGTCAGCCGGGTGGCCAACTTCTGCTGGAAGTCCTCCAGGGACATCAGGTCGACTGTCGTGCGCCCCGTCATGGCAGCATCCCCGTACGTCATCGTCGATAAACCGTTGGCACGCACAGGTTAGTCGACCGGCGCGAGTCGGGCGACCCGCCGGGTGTACCGATCCGTCGCGTCCGGGCTCAGTTGCCCGCGCCCGGCGAGGAGGCGGCCGGGTCGGGCGAGGCCGGCGCCCCCGACGACGGCCCGCCTGACGGCTCCGTGGACCCGCCCGACGACGGCCTCCCGGACGGCTCCGCCGACCCGCCCGACGGGCTCGACGTCGGGCTGTCCGACGGCTTCGCCGCCCCGCCCGAGGAGGCCGCCGGCCTGGCCGACGGCGCGGTGCCGGGCGAGAAGTGGGCGAGCGCGCCGTCCCGCGACAGGGTCGGCCCGGTGGGCACGAGGGCCAACAGCGACGCGGGTACGGCCAGCGGCTTGTGCCCCTCGTAGCCGAGCGCGCTCATGGCGCCGATGCCGAGCGGGTAGCGGACCCCCTGGGCGCTGATCAGGTAGACGGTGGCGCCGGCGGCGGGCGTGCCGCTCTCGCCGGACCCTGGAGCGGCCTGCACGAGCACGCCCTTGCCGCCGGGCAGCAGCACGGCCTCGGCGGTACGCACGCCGTCGCGCCCGGTCTGCCGCACCGGAACGGCCGCGACCAGCTCCTGCGGCGCGCGGTCGAAGACCTCCAGCGTGGTGGTGGGCGGACCGCCGTTGACCCCCTCCCGGTAGGTCGCGCAGATCGCCGTCCGGCCCACAGTGACCTGGTGCAGCGTGGGCAGGGCCTGCGGCATCCCCGACTCCTCCACCCGCTGGTCGGTCAGCAGCTTGCCGGCCTGCGCGGGGGTGATGTCGGTGACCTCGCCGCCGTCGCGCAGCAGCAGCAGCGCGCTGAGTTCGCCGATCGCGCTGAGGCCCTCCCGGGTGAGCACGTAGTGCTGCCCCGCCGCCCGGAACACCTGGCCCACCTTGGCCGGGCGTTCGGTCCGGGTGCTGGCCTCGTCCGCGCCCGCGATGGCGGGCTTGCGCAGGATCGGCCCGGCCGGCACGGCGTTGAGCAGCTGCTGGCCCACGGGGAGACGGGGCGCGTTGGCCATCCGCAGCGCGGCGAGCGCGGAGTCGCCGCCCGTCACCTGCAACCGGGCGTTCCCGGTGAGCAGGTGCCGCTGGCCGTCCACCTCCACCAGCACCGCGCGGTCGCCGAGCGGCACCCCGCCGGGGAGCGGACGGTTGATCACGACCTGGGTGCTGCCGGAACGGCGGGGGTCGGCCGGGTCGGGCACGTCGCACACGGACCAGGGCAGGCCGGTCAGCGACTTCCGGTCCGGCAGCGCGTCCGGGGCGCCGACGATGCCGACCGTACGGCCGCGGGGCCGCTCGCGGATCGACGCCTGGGACATCGTGCGCACCTGCGGGGCCGGCTCGTTGATGATCAGACGGGCCGAGGTGTAGTTGAGCGTGGGATGCAGTTGCCCGTCCACGAACACGTACGTCGCCCCGGTCTCCCGCTCGATCACCAGGGTGTTCGGCTCCAGCGGCGCCGTGTTGCCGGTGAACTGCCCGTACGCGCCGACGCCGCCGAGCACCACCGCAGCGGCGATCACGCTGCCGAAGACCGCCATGCCGAGCCGCCGCATCGGCAGGTTGCTGGTCTCCGGGTCGCCCGACAAAAGCGCCGAGACGATCCGGCGGGTGACGAAGCGGTACGCCTGCACCTGATCGCGGCGGGTCCGCATGACTTACCTCCGGCGGGGGTGGGTCCGCGACGAGCAGGTCCGAGTCGGTGTCGCGGGCTTCCCTACGATAAGGGGCCGTCGACGGGTCACCGGGACCAGCGCCCGACCCGAACCGGCGGACGCTCCGCCGTCCAGAGAGGACTGTCAGCGATGACGCAGGTTCAGGCGCCACCCGGTCGTCCGGCACCACAGCCGTCCGGCGTCGCCCAGCGGCCGGTGATCCCGGCCGACCGGCGCGACCGCGGTCGCATCGGGCCGGTGGCCGTGGGCCAGCTCGTGCTGCTGGAACTCTGCGCCCTGGCCGTCTGGGCGGCGCTGGGCGGGCCGCCCTGGCTCGCCGGCACCGTGGCGTTGCTGTCGGTGGTGGTCGTGATCGCGGCCTTCGCCCGCCGGGGTGGCCGCTGGTGGTACGAGGACCTGCTGCTGCGCCGGCGGCTGGGCCGGCGCCGGGAGGCCGCCAGGAGCACGGTCACGGCCGGCCGCGCGGCGGATCCACGGCTGGCGGCGCTGGCCCCCGAGCTGAATGTGATAGAACTCACTGACCGGGGGACCCGGCTCGGCATCGGACAGGACGCGCAGGGCTGGTTCGCCGCGGTGGCGGTGCAGGGCCGCGCGGGGGCTCCCGCCGGCTCGGTCGAGGCGGGTGTCGTGGACCGGGCGCTGCGCGTGCTCGCCGACTTCACCGGCCCGGTCACCCGGGCCCAGGTGGTCTCGCACACCCTGGTCTGGTACCCGGCGCCGGGGGCGCCGCCGGCGGCCCACCGGACGGTCTGGGTGGCGCTGCGGCTCTCCGTGCGGGACGCCCGCGTCGAGACGGTCACCCGGGGTGGCGGGATGCCGGGGGTGCACCGCACGCTGGCTGCCGGGATCGGGCGGCTGGGCAAGGCGCTGACCGCGGCCGGGCTCGTCCACCGGCCGCTCGGCCGTGACGAGCTGCGCGCGGCGGTCGTCTCGGGAGCCGGGCTGGACCTGGCACCCACCCCGCAGGCGGAGACCTGGACCGGGCTGCGCGGCGGCGGCTGGACGCAACGCTGCCTGGCGCTGCGGCCCCGGGGCGACGCACCGTTCGGCCCGCTGGTGGACGCGGTGACGGCGACGTCCGCCCCGTCGCACACGCTGGCCGCCGTGGTGCTGCCGGGCGGGCGGGTCGCCCCGCCCCTGCTCCGCGTGGCGGCGCTGGACAACCACGTGGAGGCGCTGGTCAAGGCGGTGCGGGAGGTGGCGCGCCGCGCCGGCGCGCCGACCCGCCCGGTGGACGGCCAGCACGGCCCCGGCGTCTACGCCACCGCCCCGGTCGCCACCGTCGTCACCACCCTCGACCCGGCCGCCTGACGGCCCGGCCGGCCACGCCTGCCCGGCGCTCGTCACGGGCCGGTGAGCCGGCCCGGCGGGCCAGGGGCGAGCCCGGCCGGGGTGGGGCCAGGGCGAAGGGTCGGGGCCGTCGACGAGGAGGTTGGCTCCGCGGGTGTTGCCGGGGATCAGGGGCGGAGGTTGACGATCCAGCCGTAGAGGCCGACGACCCAGACGGCCAGCGGCACCAGCGCGATGATCAGCAGGATCTCCACGATGTCGAGCAGCCGGCCCCAGACCGGGGAGATCCGCTTGCCGGCCACGGTGAGCCCGTAGATGAGGCTCACCACGGCCGCGAGCACCAGGCCGCCGAGGACCAGGCCGAGGCGGGTGCCCGTCGAGCCGTTGCCGAACGTGGCCGCGGCGGTCAGGCCGAGGCCCGCGGTGCCGGCGAACAGCACCGGGGTGCGCTGGGCACGGCCGAGGAACGGCCGCGCGCGCAGCAGCGACAGCAGGGCCAGCACGAGGCAGAGCAGCACGGCGGCGAGCCGGCCGTCGAACGCGAGGATCACCTGGGCGCCGAGCACCAGCAGCGACACCGTCCAGAGCAGGCCGGTGAGGAACTCGTCGGCCCGCTCGCTGAGCTGGAGCACCCGCCGGCCGTCCACCGACTCGGTGTCGGACTTCAGGTCGTCGGGGCCGGTCGGGATGGACGGGACGGGCAGCCGGGCCAGCCGGTAGGCCGCCATCGGCAGGGCCGGCACCGCGCCGAACGCGATCGCCGCGACGACCGCGGCGGCTTCCGGCGCGTCGACCTTCTCGAACGCGAGGCTGAGTAGCGCGCCGATGCCCGTGGCGGCGCCGACCCCGACCGCGCCGAAGAACAGCGGGAGCCGGTCGCCGACGGCCAGCGCGGCCACCGCGGCGCAGAGCACCACCGCCGTGGCGGCGAGGAGCACGTGCGGGGCGGCCAGCTCCGTCAACGGGCGGTCGCCGGCGAGCAGCAGCAGGCCGCCGACGCCCGCGTACGCCAGGCCGACGACCCCGAGCACCGACCCGGTGGCGCTGTCGGCGGCGGCCCGGGACAGCACGGCGGCGGTGACCACCAGGGCGACCGCGACGACCAGCGCGGCCAGCGCGCCCGGGAGGTGCGGCGGCCCGGTGAAGAGCGCCGCCACCGCGCCGGCGCCGAGCGCCGCCGCGGCGAACAGCACCGCGAAGGACCGGGTGGTGCCGACCTGCCACGCGCCCGGGCGCTGGTTGGTGGCGGTGGCCACCGCGTCGACGACGTCGTCGAAGACGATCTCCGGTGCGGAGGCGGACCGCGGGTTGAAGTAGAGCACCTCGCCGTCGCGGATGCCGAGCTGGGCCGGGGTGCGACCGCCGTCCAGCGGCTGCCCGCCGAGCCGGGCCAGGCTCCAGCCGCCGTGCCGGACGCCCTCGTCGGCCAGGTCCTCACCCGCGTAGCGCAGCAGGGTGGGCAGCAGGTCGGCGAGCGGTACGTCCGACGGTAGCGCGAGGTCCATCCGGGTACGGGGCGCCACGATGGTGATCCGGCTCAGGCCGCCGGTCGCCGTCTTCGTCGCCACATGGCCTCCTCGCGCTCTTCTACGATCGCCCCTGGCCGGCGGTACCGACGCATGGGTTCCTGACGCCCACGGGAGATTACCTACGATGGCGGGCACGTACGATGCCCACCCGACGACTCCGGTCCCGCACAAAACTTCATCAGGGCCGCTTCTGGGGAGGAGACAGCCGTGAGCACGGTGGTGTTCCGCCGGCTCCCGCGTCAGCCGGGGCCTGCGCTGCCGCGAGGCGAGGTGGTGCTGGAATCGCCTCCGGAGCTGCCCGAACCGACCCCACGCGGGATGGGGCAGCTGCTGATGATCCTGCCCATGGTCTGCGGCGTGGGCGCGATGGCGTTCCTCTACGCGGGCCGGGGCGGCGGCACGATGACGTACATCGCCGGTGGCCTCTTCGGCGTCTCGATGCTGGGCATGGCGATCGGGTCGCTCAGCCACGGCAACGACGACAAGGCCGAGCTGAACGCCGAGCGGCGCGACTACATGCGCTACCTGGCGCAGATGCGCAAGCGCACCCGGCGCGCGGCCGAGCAGCAGCGGGCGGCGATGGCCTGGCGGCACCCGGAACCGGACGCGCTCTGGTCGATCGCCGCCTCCCGCCGTCTGTGGGAGCGCCGGATCACCGAGGACGACTTCGGCGAGACCCGGATCGCCACCGGCCCGCAGCGCCTCGCCGTGGAGATCGTTCCGCCGGAGACCAAGCCGGTCGAGGACCTGGAGCCGATGAGCGCCATCGCGCTGCGCCGCTTCGTCCGCGCCCACTCGACCGTGCCGGACCTGCCGACCGCGCTCTCGGTGCGGGCGTTCAGCCGGGTGGTGCTGCGCGGCGACCGGGCGCCGGTGCTCGACCTGACCCGGGCCGCCCTGGGCCAGCTGGCCACCTTCCACGCCCCGGACGACCTGGTCATCGCGATCGTGGCCGCCCCGGACCGGCAGCCGTCCTGGGACTGGGTCAAGTGGCTGCCGCACAACCACCACAGCGCCCGGACGGACGCGGCGGGCGCCCGCCGGATGGTCTTCGCCAGCCTCGCCGAGGCCGAGGAGGCGCTCGCCGGCGACCTGGCCGGCCGGCCCCGGTTCGCCCCCGAGGCGAAGCCGCTGACCACCGCGGCGCACCTCGTGGTGGTGATCGACGGCGGTGAGGTCTCGGCGACCTGCCAGCTCATGGGGCCGGGCCTGCTCGGCGCGACCGTGATCGACCTCTCCGGCACCGTGCCCCGGGACGCGGGCCGCTGGCTGCTCTGCCTCGACGTGGGCGACGGCACCTCCCTCGACCTGGTGCGCGGCACGTCCTCGTCCCGCCTCGGCACGCCGGACCGGCTCGGCGAGGCCGCCGCCGAGGGGCTGGCCCGGCAGATCGCCCCGTACCGGCTCTCGCAGCAGCAGACCACGTCGGACGAGCCGCTGGCGCGCAGCATGGAGCTGCCCGACCTGCTCGGTGTCGGCGACGCCGCCGCGGTCGACGTGCAGCAGACCTGGCGTCCGCGCAGCCAACGGGACCGGCTGCGGATCCCGCTGGGCGTCGGGCCCGACGGCAACGTGGTCGAGCTGGACTTCAAGGAGTCCGCGCACGAGGGCATGGGCCCGCACGGCCTGGTGATCGGCGCGACCGGTTCCGGCAAGAGCGAGCTGCTGCGGACGATCGTCGGCGCGCTGGCCGTGACGCACTCCTCCGAGGAACTGAACTTCGTCCTGGTGGACTTCAAGGGTGGTGCCACCTTCGCCTCGCTGGAGGCGCTGCCGCACACCAGCGCGGTGATCACCAACCTGGCGGACGAACTGCCGCTGGTCGACCGGATGCGGGACGCGCTGGCCGGCGAGATGAACCGCCGCCAGGAGGTGTTGCGGGCCGCCGGCAACTACGTCTCGCGCTACGACTACGAGAAGGCCCGGGCGGCCGGCGAACCGCTGGATCCGATGCCCAGCCTGCTGATCATCTGTGACGAGTTCAGCGAGATGCTCGCCGCCAAGCCCGACTTCATCGATCTCTTCGTGATGATCGGCCGGCTCGGCCGGTCGCTCGGCGTGCACCTGCTGCTGGCCAGCCAGCGGCTGGAGGAGGGCAAGCTGCGCGGCCTGGACACCCACCTGTCGTACCGGATCGGTCTGCGGACCTTCTCGGCCGTGGAGAGCCGGATCGTGCTCGGCGTGCCCGACGCGTACGAGCTGCCCAGCGCGCCCGGCCACGGCTACCTGAAGACCGACACCAGCACCATGCTGCGGTTCCGGGCGGCGTACGTGTCCGGGCCGTACCGGGCGCCGGGGCAGGCCGTCGCGTCGTCGCGGGCGATGGTGCAGCGCCGGATCGTCCGGTACGGGGTGGACTTCGTGCCGGTGCAGAACCCGACCCTGCCGGCGCCGACCGAGCCCGAGCCGGAGCAGACCGGCGAGGGCAAGGCCGTGGCGATGCTCGACGTGCTGATCGACCGGCTCAAGGGGCGGGGCCGCCCCGCGCACCAGGTCTGGCTGCCGCCGCTGGCCGAGCCGCCGGGGCTGGGCGAGCTGCTTCCGCCGCTGACCGCCGACCCGAAGTACGGCCTCTGCACCGCCTCGTGGCGCGGTCGCGGGCAGCTCGCCGCTCCGATCGGCATCGTGGACCGGCCGTACGAGCAGCGCCGTGACCCGATGTTGGTCAACCTGTCCGGCGCGGGCGGCAACGTGGTGATCGTCGGCGCCTCGCTGAGCGGCAAGAGCACCATGCTGCGCTCCATGCTCGCGTCGCTCGCGCTCACCCACACCCCGCGCGAGGTGCAGTTCTTCTGCCTCGACTTCGGTGGTGGCGCGCTGCGCAGCCTGGACGGGCTGCCGCACATGGCCGGCGTGGCCGGGCGGCGGGACACCGAGGCGGTGCGCCGCACCGTGGCCGAGGTGGTGGCCGTCCTCGACGAGCGCGAGGCCCGGTTCGCCCAGCACGGCATCGACTCGGTGGCCAGCTACCGCCGCCGCCGGGCGGCCGGCGAGTTCGCCGACGACCCGTTCGGTGACGTCTTCCTCGTCGTGGACGGCTGGAACACGCTGCGCCAGGAGTACGAGGAGCTGGAGCAGACCATCACGACCCTCGCCAACCGGGGCCTGGGCTTCGGCGTGCACGTGGTGCTGACGGCCGTGCGGTGGGCGGAGATCCGGATCAACATGCGGGACCTGCTCGGCACGAAGCTGGAGCTGCGCCTCGGTGACCCGAACGAGTCGGAGATCGACCGGCGGGCGGCGGCGAACGTCCCGACCGGCTCGCCCGGGCGCGGCCTGACCCGCGACAAGCTGCACTTCCTCACCGCCATCTCCCGGATCGACGGGCGCCGCGACATCGACGACCTGACCGAGGCGTCCGTCGCGCTGTCCAAGCAGGTCGCGTCGGCCTGGCCCGGCCGGCCGGCCCCGAGGGTGCGGCTGCTGCCGCGCAAGCTGCCCGCCAGCGAGCTGGCCCGGGTCGTCGACCGGTCGGCGCCGGGCCTGCCCATCGGCGTCAACGAGTCGGCGCTGGCCCCGGTCTACCTCGACCTCGTCAACGAGCCGCACCTGACGGTCTTCGGCGACGCCGAGTGCGGCAAGACCAACGTGCTGCGGCTCATCGCGCGGGGCATCACCGAGCGGTACACGCCGGCGCAGGCCCGGCTGGTCATCGCCGACTACCGGCGTGGCCTGCTCGGTGCCGTCGAGGGGGACCACCTGCTCGACTACGCGCCCTCGAACCAGGTGTTCGCGCAGGGGCTCGGCTCGATCCGCAGCGCGCTGTCCAACCGGCTGCCCGGCCCGGACGTCACCACCGCGCAGCTGCGCGACCGGAGCTGGTGGAAGGGGCCGGACCTCTACATCCTGGTCGACGACTACGACCTGGTCGCCTCGGGCGGCAACAACCCGCTCAGCGCCCTGCACGAGCTGCTGCCCCAGGCCCGCGACATCGGCCTGCACCTGATCATCACCCGACGGGTGGGTGGCGTCGCCCGGGCCCTCTACGAGCCGGTTCTCCAGCGCCTGCGCGAGCTGGACCAGCCCGGCCTGCTGATGTCCGGCAACCGGGAGGAGGGCGCGGTCTTCGGCACGTTGCGGCCGAGCCCGCAGCCGCCGGGCCGGGGCACCCTGGTGCGCCGTCGGGACGGCCAGCAGCTCATCCAGACCGCCTGGTCGGAGCCCAGCTGACGAGCCGGCCGGCTGCGGGGCCGGCCGGGAATGACCGCATCCGGTAACCTGCGGCACGAGCGTCGCAGCCGACGAGAGGACCGTGTTGAGTACATCGTGGACGCCCGGCGCGGGAGCGGCCGGTCTCGAGGGGCTCCTGCGGCAGGCGCAGGAGCAGCAGCGTCGGTTGGCGGACTTCCAGCAGCAGCGCGCCGAGCTGCGGGTCACCGGGGAGAGCCCGGACGGCCTGGTCCAGGTCACCGTCGACGGCGACATGAAGGTCGGCGACATCCAGCTCAACCCCCGGGCCATGCGGCTGGACAGCTTCGGCCTGGTCGAGTCGCTCCAGGCCGCGATCGACGCCGCCTACGCCGCGCACGCCGAGCGGCAGCGCGAGCTGGTGGAGGAGATGGTCGGCGGCGCGGACCTGGTCCGGCGGGCCGAGGCCGGGAAGGTGACTCCGGAGGAGTGGTTCCGCCACTTCGGGGTCGACATCAACGACCCGATGCGCCGGCTGCGCGGCTGACGGGGAAGGGGAGGACAGTGGCGAACACGGTCGATGTCGGCGCGATCAAGGGTGCCGCGAAGAAGCTCGCCGCCGAGGACGGCCCGAAGGCCTTCCTGCGGAACGCGAAGGAGAAGCTGGACGAGGTCAAGCTCTCCAGCCTGTCCATGACCATCCTGGGCATCGGTGCCGTCAACCGGCACAACGCGGTGATCGACGAGCACGTCGACAACCTGAGCAAGGGCGTCGAGCACCTCCAGAAGGCCGCCGACAACCTCGAGAAGACCGCAAGCAACTGGGAGAAGTCGGACCAGCCCTGGGTGGTCAAGTGATCGCGCGGGCACAGGACGCAGGGAGGCGCTGATGCCGGAGATCCTGATCGCCAATTCCTCGGGCTCGGTGGTGGGGACGCACAGTGTCGCCGCGCAGACCGCGCCGGTCCGTACGCTGGCCGGAGCCGCGCGGGCCAACTGGGTCTGGTTGGTCGGTGCGGGTGTGGTCATCGCCGCCCTCATCCACCTGGAGTCCTTCGACAACGAAGAGATCTCCAAGGCCGTCAAGAACTGGGAGGAAGCGGCCGCCTATCTCGGCGGTGACCAGTTCGGCAAGGCGATGGAGAGCGTGCCGCCGTCCGACAAGGAGTGGAACTTCGAGGACCGCGAGGCGTTCGACAAGTTCGTGCAGCAGCTCAACATGGAGGTCGCGGCGCTCGCCACGGCGCTGACCGCCAACAAGGATGCGTTGCAGGGCATCCAGGAGCACTACAACGCCGTGATCGACGCGCTGTGTCAGGTGCTGTGGACGATCCTGATCGCGGTCATCGCGGCCGTGGCCCTCCAGGCGTTCCCGGCGACCGTTCCGCTGGCGAACGCGATCGGAGTGGCGGGCCTCACCGCCAGCCTGGCCATCATCGCACTCGTCTTCCAGGACATCGGGTCGTTGTTCTCCACCATCACGAGCTCGTTCCGCGGCGCCGACGTGCACCAGTTCACCGCCGAGTCCAAGCCGGGCTTCGCGACGGGGCCCGACCCCGACATCAAGGACATCAAGATCGACTGGGTGCAGGATTCGGGGTTTTACACGGCCTGAGTGTCAGGCCGGAAGGTGGGTGGCATCGTGTGGCAGACAGGCTTGTTCGTGTACGCGTTGGCGACCATCCCGGTGTTCCTCGTCCTCGGGCTGGTCGCGCAGATGTCCCGTTCGCGGATTGCCAGGCGCGCGATGGAGATCGTCCTGCTCAGCGGGGTGGCTGCGTTCGCGGTCGCGCTCGGCACCCTGGCGGACGACGCGACGCAGTGGGCGCTGGCATCGATGCTGGCCGTCATGTTCGTGGTGGGCCTGGTGCTGCACGTCCGCTCGTACTTCCGTTCCTCGTAAGGGGGAGCGGGTTTCCGGGTGGCCGTCGGTGCCGCCCGGGGGAGGGCTGCGCGGACTGGACGACGTCCGCTACGGTCTTCCGCAGGAGTGTCCGTCGGTGGGGTGATTGCCTTGCCGCGGGGGAGGGGCGCGGCACTTGCGCCGCCACAAGATGACGGAAGGGTGTGAAGCATGGCGTTCGAGGTCGAAGCAGCGACTCTACATACCGCCGCGAGTGACGTGCGGTCCACGCGCAGCGAGGTCGACGGCGAGCTGAAGAAGCTGTGGAACGTGGTCGACGACCTGGCCATCGCCTGGAAGGGTCAGGCGTCCACCGGCTTCCAGTCGCTCATGCAGCGCTGGAACGAGGACACGGCCAAGCTGCTGACGGCGATGGACAACATCGCCGACCTGCTCGACAAGTCGGGTACGACGCACCAGGTCAACGACGAAGAGCAGCAGCAGATGCTGGACAAGTTCCACTCTGCACTCAACCCGTGATCCGCCGACACGAGCAGGGGAGGAACTCATGAGCATCAAGGTTGATTACGCCGTCCTCGAGAGCAGCAACCAGCAGATGCAGGCCATCTCGCGGACCATCGACGAGAAGCTGGACACGCTGCGTTCGATGCTGTCGAAGCTCCAGTGGGACGGTGAGGACCGTGCCGCGTACGAGCAGCACCAGGCACAGTGGGACGCCGCCGTTCGGGACATCAACAAGATCCTGAACGAGATCGGTGGCGCGGTGGGCATCGCCCGCGAGAACTACGTCAGCACCGAGATGAGCAACGCCAAGGCGTGGAACTGACGCAAACGCCGACGCGGCTCCGGTCCGGTTCGACCGGGCCGGAGCCGCGACGCGTTGTGCGCCGATAGGTCCTGGGGGATTCATGCGTACGGGGAAGCCTTCACGGCCGTTGCTCAGGGTGGCCGCCGCCGCGGTGGCGTTGGCCGTCGGCGCCGGGACCGGCCCGCTGGTCGCGCCCGATCCGGCACGCGCCAACACCGTGCGTGACCTCCAGTGGTACCTCGACTCGCTGAAGATCCCCCAGGCCCACAAGATCACCAAGGGCAAGGGTGTCACCGTTGCCGTCATCGACACCGGCGTCAACGCGAACCTGCCCGATCTGCGCGGCCAGGTCCTGCCGGGTAAGGGTGTGGCGGCCGGTGCGGCCCCCGATGGCCGCCGCGACGACGACGCCAGGTTGGCCCACGGCTCGGCGATGGCGGGGATCATCGCGTCCAAGGGTGGTGGCGCCATGCGTCACCTGGGCATCGCCCCGGCGGCGAAGATCCTGCCCGTCTCCATGGGCGACTCCTTCAACTCGGGTGACCTCTCGGAGGGCATCCGCTGGGCGGCTGACGCCGGCGCGGACGTGATCAGCATGTCCGTCGGCACCGGCGCGGCAGCGCCGCCCGACCTGATCGCGGCCGTCCGGTACGCCTTGGACAAGGACGTCGTGCTGGTCGCCTCCGCCGGCAACCGGAAGCAGAACGACCGCATCGTCACCAGCCCGGCGAACATCCCTGGCGTCATCGCGGTGACCGGGCTGGGGAAGAACGGCGAGTTCTTCGGGGAGAGCGTCACCGGCCGGGAGGCCGTGCTCGCCGCTCCGATGGAAAAGATCATTTCCCCCAGGCCCACGTCGGTCTCGCCCAACGGCTACGGCCTCGGCAGCGGCACCAGCGACGCCGCCGCCATCATGTCCGGCGTGGCGGCGCTGGTGCGCGCGAAGTACCCGGACCTCGACGCGGCCAACGTGGTGAACCGGCTGATCCGCACCGCCCGCGACAAGGGCCCGGCCGGCCGCGACAGCCAGTACGGCTTCGGCGCGGTCGACCCGCTCGCCGCACTGACCCGTTCCGTGCCGGCGGTGGACGCGCACCCGCTGCTCGTCGGCGCCGGCCCGTCCGCCGGCCCCTCGGTGGGCGCGGCCGACCCGGCGGAGGACGACGGTCCGGCCGTGTCGATCAGCATGAAGAAGGGCACCGGCGCGCTGATCCAGGCGGGGCTCTGCCTGGCTGTTCCCCTCGCCCTGCTGATCCTCGTGATCGTGCTGGTGCGCCGGTCCCGGCGGAAGCCGACGCCCCCGGGCCCGCCCGGGTTCGCGCCGCCCGGCGGCCCACAGGCCGGCCCGCCCGGTTACCCGCCACCCCCCGGCTACCCGCCACCCTCCGGCTACCCGCCACCCGGCGGCGCACCGGGGATGCCACCCGCCAATCCGCAGGTCGGCCCGCCCGGTTATCCGCCGCCCGGCGGTCTGACGACGGGGCTACCGGTCCCGCCCCAGGCGGGTCCCCCGCCCGGCTACGGCCCGACGCCCACCGGCGGACCCCACCCGAACGGCGCGCCGCCGTCGCCCCAGAGCGGTGCCTGGCCGCCGCAGGGTGCCGCACCGGCGGCACCGCCACCTCCGCCGGCTCCCGGCGGGCACCAGCAGTAAGCCAGATTGTCAGTCGGCGACGGGGAGGAACCGATGACGGAAGACCGGACGAGCCCACGGGTGGACAGGACGGAGCAGCCGGACGAGATCCGGGTGGACACCCCCTACATGCCCATCACCCCGCTGGCACCCACCGTGCACATCAGCGGCATCACGATGGACAACGTCAACCGGGCGCAGACGCCCTCCGGCCTGGTGCCGGGGGCGGGCGAGAGCGGCGACAACACCGAGTGGGACGCGTCCAGCCTGGACAGCGCCATCGAGTGGCTCGAGTCGCACGCCTCCTTCCTGAACAAGCAGTCGTACACGATGGTCGAGATCCAGGACAAGATGGGCGGCGCCACCGGCGCCGCCGGCGTGAATGCCGTGGGTGGCGGTGGATCGAGCCCGCTCGGCGGATTCGACCGGGCCGGAGACCTTGCCCGCAAGCACTCCAGCCTGTTCACCACCACGCAGCAGAACGTCCGCAAGCTCGCCCAGGACCTCTACAAGGCGGCGAACGCGCTGCGTGAGGTCAAGGAGAACTACGAGACGGCGGAGAAGGCCAACGCCATGTCCGCGGCCGAGATGGAGCGCGCCTTCAGCGAAGCCTCCACCAGCGGATCCAACGGCTGAACGGGGAGGGTGACAGGATGCCGAGCTGGGAAGAGATGTGCCAGCAGGTCGTCATTGCGGGCCGGCCGGGCGACGTCGCCAGTGCCGCGCTGGGCTGGGACCAACTGCTGAAGAACCTGAACTCCGTCAAGGAGAGCCTGGAGAAGAACGTCACCGATCTGGGTGAGGTGTGGAAGGGGCCGGCGTACGACTCCTTCAAGACCCACATCAAGCAGATCGCGAAGGACACCGGCCGGATCGTCGAGGACGCCGAGAGCCAGAACGGCATCGTCCGGTCGCTCAATGACGCGGCCGACAAGCTGAGCGCCGCGCAGGCCGAGTTTCCCATCCCCGCGAGTTGCGTCAACGACGTGCTGGAGGCGCGCAACGGCCGCCTCGTGATCAGCACCGGCTTCTTCGAGATGAAGGTCAAGCCCGACTTCCTCGGCCTGCTCGACCCGCTCACCTCGCTCGCGGACTGGATCAACGACAAGTCCGAGGACGCGGCCAAGGTCTACAACCAGGTCAGCGGCGAGTACACGACGATCGACTCCGGCACGCCCGGCCAGACCACCCCGCTCGGCACCCAGACCCCGGAGGTCGAGACCCCGAACATCGGCGGTGGCCCCGGCGCCGGCAGCACCGGCAAGGTGCCGGGCATGGGCGGGATGCCCTCCACCGGCGGCATGCCGGGCATGGGCGGCACGCCGTCGCTCAACTCGGCCGACATGCCCGGCACGGGGAACACGGGGATCGGCTCCAGCACGCACCCCGACCTCACCGGCGGCGGCTACGACCCGAGCGGCGGCTACACGCCGAGCACCGACAGCCTCCCCGACGACTACGGCAGCGGTCTGGCCGGTGCCGCCCCGACCACGCCCGGCCTCGGCGGCGGTGGGCTGCCGGGGACGTCGGGTCTCGGCTCCGGTGGGTTGGGCGGCGGCGGCGGTGGTGGGTTGGGCGGCGGGGGCCCGATCCCGGGCGGCGGCTCGCTCGGCCGCCCGGTGACCCCCAACATGATGCCCATGATGGGCGGCGGCGCGGCCGGCGCCAACAGGGGCGGCGGCCGGGGCGGCAAGCTCGGCGCCGGCAAGCTCGGCGCGGGCGGCATGGGGCCGATGATGGGCGGCGGCGCGGCCGGCAACGCCGGCCGTGGTGGCGGTCGCGCGGGCGCCAAGGGCGCCGGCGTACGCGGCGCCGGCATCGCCGGGATGGGTGGCGCCGGCGGCGCCGGCTACGGCGAGGAGGAGCTTCCCCGCAACACCTGGCTGGAGGAGGACGAGGACGTCTGGGGCGCGGACGGCGGCGGCACGCCCGGCATCCTGCGCTGACATCGTCCTGCCGAGCGCCGTCCACCTGACGTGGTGGGCGGCGCTCGGCGCTGTCCGGCATCCTCCGCGCCGTCGACCGGCGACGTGGGCCGTCTCCGCCGCGGCCGGGTCCGGTACTCCGCCCGCTCCCGTTTCCGCCGTCGGATGTGTCGGCGTCAGGCGGTGGGGGCGGTGTCGGGCCCGGCCGGGCGGCGGCCCGGGCGCCAGCCCCGGCGCCGGCCGCGGATCAGGATCGGCTTGACGGCCAGCAGCAGCGTGGCGAGGAGCGCGCCGACGGCGGCGACCCACACCGCGACGGTGCCCTGCCAGGCCAGCGGGTCCGTGGTGGGGGGCGGCGGCGGCATCGCGCCGGCCGGCGGGTCGGTACGGGTGCCGAGCAGGGTCGCCACCGCCCGGTACGGGTTCACCACGCCGTGGCCGACCTCGGCGTTCCGCCCCTCCGGCGGGCTGTCGGCCGTCCGGATCAGCCGATCCTTCACCTGGGCCGGAGTGAGGTTCGGGTGGGCGGCCCGGACCAGCGCGGCCACCCCGGAGACGTACGCGGCGGCGAAGCTGGTGCCGCCCTGCGGCAGGAACAGGTAGCCCGTGCCGCCGGGCGCGGGACCGAGGATGTTCAGCCCGGGCGCCGCGATGGAGACGTAGTCCCGGGCCACCGAGCTGTCCACGTGCCCGCCCTGCTCGTCCACCCCGGCGACCGCGATCACGCCCTCGTACGCGGCCGGAAACTTGGCACGGTCCTGCTGGTTCTCCTGCCGGTTGCCGGCGGCGGCCACCACGATGACGCCCTGGCCGAGGGCGTAGTCGACGGCCGACTTGAGTCGCTCCGTGTCCAGGGTCGTCAGCGACAGGTTGATCACGTCGGCGCCGTTTCGCACCGACCACTCGATCGCCTCGGCGATCTGCCCGGGCAGTTCCTCGTCGACCCTGGTCTTGGTGTCGGGCAGGACGCGTACCGGAAGGATCTTGGCCTGCGGCGCGATGCCGGTGAACGGCCCGCCGGTGTCGTCCCGCCCGGCGATGATGCCGGCGATGATCGTGCCATGCCCGGCCAGGTCGCAGCGGCCCTGCTGCTGCGACAGGCCGTTGAAGTCCCGGCCCACCTTGACCTGGCCCTGCAGGACGGGGTGGCTGGCCGAGACGCCGGAGTCGATGACCGCGACGGTGACGCCGGCGCCCCGGGAGAGCCGCCAGGCCGATTCCGGTTCGAGCCGGTGCATCGGCCACGGTTTCTCGGCGGGAGCGGCCTCGCCGGCAGGGCCGCAGCGGGGGACCGCCGCTGCGGCGGGCGACGGGGCGACGACGGCGGTGCCGAGCAGGACCGCGGCTGCTCCACAGAGGACGGCGCGGGCGCCGCGCCCAGGACGGCGGGCCGGCTCGGTCCCGCCCGGTCGGAAACTCTCGCGCACGCGGTGAGATTACCGTCGCGCGTCGGCGGCGGTGGCCGCCGCCTCCGGCGTCAGGGGCGGTCGGCGCTCTCGGGCGTCATGTCGGTGAAGAGGGCGAGCAGGTCACCCACCTGCCGGTCGGCCTCGGCGGGGTGCCGGAACCGCCCGGCCGGGTTGATCGTGTACTCGTTACGCCGGCCCACCCGGGTGCGGTTCAGATAGCCGCCGGCCTCCAGGTCCGCGACGATCGCCTGGGCGGCCCGTTCGGTGACGCCCACCTCGTCCGCGACGTCGCGCAGCCGGGCGGTGGGGTTGCGGGCGATGGCGAGCAGCACGTGCCCGTGGTTCGTGAGGAACGTCCAGTTCCGGGTGCTCCCGTTCTCCCCTGTCGTCGCCATGTCGTCATCGTATGGCGCGCCTTTCGGGTTTCCGCCGCGCCCTCGTGCGGGAGGCCCGCCCGGCGTCCGCAGCCGGGCGCGAACATATGAAATGCATATCACGCATCCCTTGACGTACCTTCGAGTGCGTGTGACCGTGGGGACTGCCCGCGTCCAGCGTCGGCCGGGATGACCAGGTCGTTCACGTGAGGGACGAGGTGAGGGAGATGAGTCGTCCCGGATCTCCCGGCGCGCAGCCGGGCCCGGAGCGGAAGCCGTCGGAGCCGGCACCGGGGGGCTCGACCGCCGTGCGGGACGCGCTCCCCACTCCCGGCGACCCGGAGCAGGCGTTCGCCGAGTTGCAGGCCGGCAACCACCGGTTCGTCACCGGCACTCCACGCCACCCCAACCAGGACGCCGGGCATCGTGCCGCGGTCGCGGACGGGCAGCACCCGTTCGCGGTGATCGTCGGCTGCTCCGACTCCCGGCTCGCCGCGGAGATCATCTTCGACCGCGGCCTCGGCGACCTCTTCGTGGTGCGCACCGCCGGGCACACGGTCGGCCCCGAGGTGCTGGGCAGCGTCGAGTACGCCGTGACGGTCCTGCGCACGCCGCTGGTGGTGGTCCTCGGGCACGACTCCTGCGGGGCCGTCCAGGCGGCCCGTGCGGCGGACGCCACCGGCGCGCCCCCGGCCGGGCACCTGCGCGCCGTGGTGGACGCCGTGGTGCCCAGCCTGCGCCGCGCCGCCGCCGAGGGCGTGGACGACATCGACCGGATCGTCGACATCCACATCGCGCAGACCGTCGAGGCGATGCTGGACAGGTCGGCCGTACTCGCCGCCGAGGTTGCCGCCGGGCGCTGCGCCGTCGTGGGCATGTCGTACCGGCTGGCCGCCGGCGAGGCGCGGGCGGTCACCGCCGTGCCGACCGGCGAGCCGCGGGGGGTCGCCGCCGCGCCCACCGGGCCGGGCGCGGTCGACGGGGCACAGCCGGCCGCCAGCGCCGCCCTCGCCTGACCGGTTCCCGCGCTCGCCCGGCGGCCCGGCCCGGACGCCCGACGACGCCCGGCGACGAGGGCCACAGGCGTCGGCAGGGCCACGGGCGACCACAGGCCGTGGACGCAAGCAGGGTCACGGACGCCGACACGGCGACAGACGCCGACAGGGCCGCCCCGCGACTGCGGGGCGGCCCTGTCGTTGGCTGCCGTCAGAGCAGCGACACGTGCACGTGGTCCGTATGGTTCGACGGGCCGCTGTAGGACTTCCAGCCGGTCGCCGGGAACCAGATCTGCCGGTTCCAGATCACGTAGTAGATGCCGAGCCGGTCGGCGTTACGGACCAGGAACGCGGTCAGGTTGTTGCCGTACATGTAGGTGTCGTCGTTGTGCCAGGGGGAGAAGCCACTCCTCTGCAGCGACCAGTCGCAGGCCCGGCCCTTCGGATGCTCGTACGGCCCGCCGGAGCGGTAACAGCCGACGAAGCGGTTGAAGCCGGCCCGCTTGACCTCCTTGTACATGTGCAGCGTGCGCGCGGTGATGCAGCCGGAGGTGGTGGGGTCGTCCTCGGTGCAGGACAGGGGCTTCCAGTCGCCGTCGGCAGTACGACCCGGTGCCATCCGGGCCACCGGCGAGGTGGCGACCACCTTGCCGCTGGTCAGCCCCCTGCCGCCGACCAGTGCGAGCGCCTTCTCCGCCTCGCGCTTGCCGCGGGCCATCTCGTTGGTCAGCTTCGTCTGCTCGCGAACCTCGGCGTCGAGCGCCAGCTTGGCCTGCTCGGCGCGGTTCTTGACCGCGTTCACCTCGGCGAGTTTCTTGGAGTTGACCAGGTTCAGCTCGTCGAGGGCGGCGGCGCGCTTGACGAACGAGTCGGGGCTGGCGGTGTCCAGCAGCATCGACACCGCGCCGATCCGCCCGGTCCGGTAGGACTGGGCGGCGATCTGGCTCACCTGTGGGGCCAGCGCTGCCAGGTCGGCCTGCGCCCGGTCGACCTCCAGGGCCAGTTCCAGTTGGCGCTTCTTCGACTTCGCGAGCTTCGCCTTGGCCTGGACGTAGTTGCGGTTCCGCGTCTCGATCAGGTCGTTGAGCAGCTTGGGCTCGTCGTCCCCGTGGCCGGAGGGCTGGGGCGGTGGGGTGGGTGCGGCCGCCGCCGGGAGGGGCCCGGCGAAGACGGCCAGGGCGGCGATCACGGCCACCACAGGTGTCAACCAGCGGCGTAGGGGTGCCGTCACATTTTTCCCTTCCGTCGACCGCCGACCGGGTTAGCTGACGGGTTCGGGGCGGAAGTGGCCCCTACCGCTGTCGCGGATTCACCCCACGTACCTGGGTCCCCGGCTCGCCTGGCGGCGATTGGGCGGCGGCACCGCAGGCGCCGCTGCGCGCCTTCGGCGGTGACCGGCAGCGAGGTTACCCGAGAGCCCTGCCGGGGATCTACGTCCCTAAGCCGACTAAATGCGTTATTTCGTAACGGCGGAGGGTGAGCAGTGACGCGTTTATCAGGCGGGACGTCCTGATCGGTCACGCTGAGGAGTTTCACCATGCGGTGTCCGTGCTCCCGTCGCGGTCGGGCCACCCGGCGGGGGCGGCGGAGGGGGTGTTTCCGGCGCGCGGCCCGCTGAGGGCCTCCAGCGCCTCGGACCGGTCGGCCGCCGGTCGGGGAGCAGGCGGGGTCGGCGGTGCGCCGCGGTCGGCTGACTCACCGCCGCGCCGGCCGGCCGTGGTCACCACGGCCGCGAGCCCGGTGGTCAGCGGCACGGCGGCGATCAGGCCCAGGGTGGCGACCGCGCTGCGGACGATCTCCTGGGCCAGGAACTCGCTGGTCAGGATCTGGCTCACCGCCCGGGAGTCGGCGGTCAGCAGGAGCAGCACCGGCAGCGAGGCCCCGGCGTACGCCAGCACGATGGTGTTCACCGTCGAGGCGATGTGCGCGCGGCCGACCCGGGTGGCCGCCCGGTACAGCTGCATCCGGGACAGCCCCGGGTTGGCGTGCGCCAGCTCGGTGACCGTCGCGGCCTGCGTCACGGTGACGTCGTCGAGCACGCCGAGCGAGCCGATGATGATCCCGGCGAGCAGCAGGCCGTGCAGGTCGACGTCGGCCTGGAACATCGACAGCGTGGTGGCGTCCTCGGTGCCGAACCCGGTCAGGTGGGTCGCCGCGGTGGCGATCGTGCCGAGCACGCCCGTCAGCACCAGGCTGCCCAGCGTGCCGAGCACGGCGACCGAGGTCTGCGCGGTCACCCCGTGCGTCAGGTAGAGCACCACGAACATGATCAGTGCCGCGCCGACGACCGCGACCAGCAGCGGTGGGCTGCCGGCGCTGATGCCGGGCAGCACGAAGGTCAGCAGGATGGCGAAGCTCGCCGCCAGGCCGGCCAGCGCCGCGAGCCCCCGCCACCGCCCGAACGCGACGATCGCGGCGGCGAAGAGCACCACCAACCAGAGCAGCGGCTCGCCGCGCTGGTGCTCGGCGATGTTGTAGGCGCTCGCCGAGGGGTCGGCGGGATCGGTGAGCTGGACCAGAATGATCTCGTCGCCGACCGCGACCGTCGGCGCCCCCGGCCCTGCCGGTACGGGCGTCTCCACCTGCTGGCCGGCGTCGGGGCCGTCGTCGACGCGTACGGTCACGGTGCCGCAGGGGCCCTCCGCGGCGCCCGGGGCGCCCTCCGGCGCCTCCGGGGTGGGCGGGCACGGCTCCGTCACCACCCGGGTCACCGTGCCGTGGTGGCGGGGCGGATCGGTGCCGGGCGCGGCGTCCGGGGCGTCCCACGGCCAGAGCAGCAGGGCCGCGATCAGGGTGGCGACGAAGAGGGGCACCACCGTCGCGACGAGGATCCGTCGCACCCCCGGCGGGGCGGACGGTGCGGGACGGGTGTGGTCGGCGCCCATCGAGTGTCTCCCAACGAATCCAGGGCGGGGTACGTGCCGGCGGGCCGGTCGGTTCGGCGTGCCCGGGTGGCCGCCGCCGTGGATCGCCCTGTGGTGGCGGGCCGGTCACGCACCGCGACGGCCCGGCCCGGCCGGTCGCGGTCGCTCGATACCGCCGCCCGGTCGGGGCAGCGGTGCGGGCGGCGCGGAGTGCGGAGGCCACCGGCCGAATGGTAGCCATCCCGACATCCGGCCGCAGGTCGTGAGGGCTGGTGTCGGCCGCGGGCCGTCCCGTCCGGCGACCGCTGGTCGCCGCCCGGTCACCGCGGGTCGACGGTCCCGTCGTGGCCGACACGGCGGTCTCGTCCGGGGTGGATTCGCCGCCGGGTGCGCCGGTCGCCCCCAGACGCGCCGGCCCCGGGGGCTACCGTGGTCGGTGTGCGGGCGGCGGCGACAGTGACGGCGGGGCGATGGGTCCGGCTGCTGCTGCTCGTCGGCACGCTGTTCGGCCTGGCCGCGATGCACACCCTCGGCCACGGCTCGCACGCCGTGGGCCATCCCGCCGAGGTTTCCGCGCACGCCGTTGCCGCAGCCGGTGCGCACGGCGGCGCGGCGCAGGCGCTGCCCCGTCACGACACCTTTGCGCCGCTCAGTCAGGTCACCGCCGCGCTGCCCCGCCACGACACCGCCGCGCCGCTCGGTCAGGACCCCGCCATCGCGTACGTCGTCCCGGCGGCGCTGTCCGGCGTCGTGGGCTGCCCGGGCGACTGCCCGCACGAGCGGTTCCTCCCGTCCGGCGGGGCGGGCGGCGAGCTGCCCTGGTGGGGCGTGTGCCTGGCGGTGCTGGGCGCGCTCGCCGTTCCGCTGCTGCTCGCCGTGCTGCTGCTGGCCGGCGTGCAGGCCGCCGGCCTGGCGGGCCAGGGGTCGGGCGGGCCGGCCCGGTCGCCCCGTGCCCCGCCGTCCCGGCCGGTCGGCCTGCGGCTCGCCACGGTCTCGGTGCTGCGCAGATAGGACGCCCCGGCGCGGCCCGGTCAGCCGGTCCGCGTCCCCGTCCTGCTGCGTACGTTTTGACACCGAAAGGCCCAGACGTGACTACTCGTACCATTGCGCGCCGTGCCGCCCTGGCCGGCGCGACCGTCACCGCCGCCCTAGTCCTGACCGCCTGCGGCGGCGACGGGCACTCGTCCCCGGGCGCGGGGCACGGCACGCCCGCCACCAGCGGGCCGGCGGCCACCGCGTCCGGCGCGGCCGCCTTCGGCGACGCCGACGCGATGTTCGCCCAGATGATGATTCCGCACCACCGGCAGGCGGTGGAGATGGCGGAGCTGGCCGCCACGCGGGCGGCGGACCCGGAGGTCAAGCGGCTCGCCGGGGAGATCAAGGCCGCCCAGGCGCCCGAGATCGCCACCATGAGCGGCTGGTTGTCGGCCTGGGGGCGGCCGGTGCCGTCGCCCGGCGCCGAGACGCCGCACATGGACCACGGCATGCCCGGCATGATGTCCGACGCCGACATGGAGAAGTTGGCGGCGGCCTCCGGGCGGGAGTTCGACCGGCAGTTCCTGACCATGATGATCGCGCACCACGAGGGTGCCGTCACCATGGCCCGGGACGAGCTGGCCCGGGGTGTGAACGCGGAGGCCAAGGCCCTGGCCCAGCAGATCGTCACCACCCAGCAGGCCGAGATCGACACGATGGAGAAGATCCTCGACCGGCTCTGACCCGGGCCGCCCCGGCGCTCGTACCGGGCGAGCGCCGGGGCACCGCCGGCCGGGTCAGCCGCGCTTCATGAGGCGGCCGACGGCGGCCATCATCTCGGTGGCCATCTCGTCGGCCCGGCCCTCGGCCGCCCCTTCGTGCATGCAGTGCCGGGCGTGCCCGTCGAGCAGGCCGAGGGCGACCTTGTCCAGGGCGGCCTGGATCGCGGAGATCTGCGTGAGCACGTCGATGCAGTAGCGGTCGTCGTCGACCATCTTCTCGATGCCGCGGACCTGCCCCTCGACGCGGCGCAGCCGCGCGAGCAACTGGTCCTTGCTGGCGGTGTAGCCCCTGGTCGGGGCGGGCGTCGGTGTGGTCATGCGATCCAGGATAGCGTACCCCTCGGGGGTATGGTACTGTCCTCCGTGTCCGATACCCCCACCGGGTATCGGTACGCAGGGCAGGCATCCGTCCGCCTCCTCATTACCCCTGGGGGGTATATGCTGGAGGCGTCGAGAGGAGAGTTCGATGGTCACCACGACGTACCAGGTGCAGGGCATGACCTGCGGGCACTGCGTCAGCTCGGTCTGCGCCGAGGTCGGCGCCATCCCGGGCGTCAGCGACGTCCAGGTCGACCTCGCCACCGGGCGGGTCACCGTCACCAGCGAAAGCCCACTGGACACCGACACCGTGCGCGCCGCCGTCGACGAGGCCGGCTACGACCTCGTCGGCGCCTGACGGCGGGCACGGGGAAACCGAGGTACACCATGAACACGGCGACGAAACTGAGCGGTTTCGTCCTCGGTCTCGCGGCGGTCTTCGGCGCGGCGTACGGGGTCGGCCAGGTGGCCGGCCCCGTGGCCCCGGCCGCCGGGACCGGCCACGACGCCGCGGACGGCCACGGGGACACCGGCGGGGCCGGCCACGGGGGCGACGAGGGCGGCGCGGCGGCCCACCTGCCCGGTGGACTGCTCGTCTCCGACCGCGGCTACACCCTCCGACCGGTCGACGCCCCGGCCGGGCAGTTCGCCTTCCAGGTCACCGGCCCGGACGGCCGGCCGGTCACCGCGTACGACGTGGCGCACGACAAGCGCATGCACCTGATCGTGGCCCGCCGCGACCTGTCCGGCTTCCGGCACGTGCACCCGGAGATGACGGCGGACGGCACCTGGCGGGTCGACTCGCCGCTGGGCGGGCCCGGCGTCTGGCGGGCGTTCGCGGACTTCACCCCCACCGGGGGCGAGGCGCTGACCCTCGGCGTCGACGTGACCGTTCCCGGGGCGCTGACCGAGCAGCCGCTGCCCGCCCCGGCGGCCAGCACGACGGTCGACGGCTACACCGTCACCCTCACCGGTGCCCCGCAGCCCGGCCGCACCGCCGAGCTGACCCTGACCGTCAACCGCGACGGCGCGCCGGTCACCGACCTGGAGCCCTACCTGGGCGCGTACGGCCACCTGGTGGCGCTGCGTCAGGGCGACCTGGCGTACCTGCACGTGCACCCCGACGGCGAGCCGGGCGACGGGCGGACGAAGCCCGGCCCCGAGGTGAGGTTCTTCGCCGAGGTGCCGTCGGCCGGCGCCTACCGGCTCTACCTGGACTTCAAGCACGGCGGCGTGGTGCGCACCGCCGAGTTCACCGTCGTCGCCGGCACCCCGACGGGGTCGGCCTCGCCGGCCGCGACGGGCACCCCGGCGGCGCGCACGCCCGCCGCCACGAGCTCCCCGACCGCCGACGCCGGCCACGGCGCCCCCGGTCACGGGCACAACTGACGGGACCGTGATGACCACCACCAAGCCGCTGCAGATGGCACCCAACCAGATCGAGCTGGCGATCGGCGGGATGACCTGCGCCTCCTGCGCCTCCCGGATCGAGAAGAAGCTGAACCGGATGGACGGCGTGACCGCCACGGTCAACTACGCCACCGAGAAGGCCAGCGTCCGGTACACCGACGACGTCAGCCCGGACGACCTGATCGCGACGGTGGAGAAGACCGGCTACACCGCCGCCCTGCCGCCCCCGCCCGCACCCGCCGGCGCGGAGCCGGCCGCCGAGCCCGTGGACGAGCTGCGCGGCCTGCGTACCCGGCTGTGGGTATCGCTCGTGCTCACCGTGCCGGTGATCGCGCTGGCGATGGTGCCCGCCTGGCAGTTCACCTACTGGCAGTGGCTGTCGCTGACCCTGGCCGCCCCGGTCGTCGTCTACGGCGGCCTGCCGTTCCACCGGGCGGCCTGGGTCAACCTGCGGCACGGCGCGGCGACCATGGACACCCTGGTCTCGCTCGGCACCCTGGCCGCGTTCGGCTGGTCGGTCTGGGCGCTCTTCCTCGGCACCGCCGGGGAGCCGGGGATGACCCACCCGTTCACCCTCGACATCAGCCGCACCGACGGCGCCGGCAACATCTACCTGGAGGCGGCGGCCGGGGTGACGGCGTTCATCCTCGCCGGCCGCTACTTCGAGGCCCGCGCGAAGCGGACCGCCGGGGCGGCCCTGCGCGCCCTGCTCGAGCTGGGCGCCAAGGACGTCGCGGTGCTACGCGACGGCGTGGAGACCCGGATCCCGGTGGACCAGCTCGCGGTGGGGGACCGGTTCGTGGTCCGGCCCGGCGAGAAGGTCGCCACGGACGGGGTGGTCGACGAGGGCACCTCCGCGGTCGACGCGAGCATGCTCACCGGCGAGTCCGTCCCGGTCGAGGTCGGCCCCGGCGACACCGTCGTCGGCGCCACCGTCAACGCCGGCGGACGCCTCGTCGTCACCGCCACCCGGATCGGTGGCGACACCCAGCTGGCGCAGATGGCCCGGCTGGTCGAGCAGGCGCAGACCGGCAAGGCGGCGGTGCAGCGCCTCGCCGACCGGATCTCGGGCGTCTTCGTGCCGATCGTGATCGCCCTCGCGGCGGGCACCCTCGGCTGGTGGCTCGGCACCGGGGCGGGCGCGACGGCCGCCTTCACGGCCGCCGTGGCGGTGCTGATCATCGCCTGCCCGTGCGCCCTCGGGCTGGCCACGCCGACCGCCCTGCTCGTCGGCACCGGCCGCGGTGCCCAGCTCGGCATCCTGATCAAGGGTCCGGAGGTGCTGGAGTCCACGAAGCAGGTGGACACCGTCGTGCTGGACAAGACCGGCACCGTCACCACCGGTCGGATGACCCTGGTGGACGTGCTCCCGGCGGCCGGCGAGGACCGGGCGGAGCTGCTCCGGCTGGCCGGGGCGCTGGAGGCCGCGTCCGAGCACCCGATCGCCCAGGCGGTCGCCGCCGGCGCGGCCGAGGAGGGTGCGCTGTTGCCGGTGACCGGCTTCGCCAACGTCGAGGGGCTCGGCGTGACCGGCACGGTGGACGGCCGCGAGGTGCTGGTCGGACGGCTCCGGCTGCTGCGCGAGCGCGGCCTCGACGTACCGGAGGAGGTGGCGCGGGCGGCGACCACGGCGGAGGCCGAGGGACGGACGGCCGTGCTGGCCGGCTGGGACGGGCGGGCCCGGGGCGTGCTCGCGGTGGCCGACGTCGTCAAGCCGACGAGCCGGGCGGCGGTCGCGCGGCTCCGGGAGCTGGGTCTGACCCCGGTGCTGCTGACCGGCGACAACACCACGGTCGCCCGCGCGGTGGCCGCCGAGGTGGGCATCGACGAGGTGATCGCCGAGGTGCTGCCCGCCGACAAGGTCGACGTGGTGCGACGGCTCCAGGGCGAGGGGCGGACCGTGGCGATGGTCGGCGACGGCGTCAACGACGCCGCCGCGCTGGCCCAGGCCGACCTGGGCCTGGCCATGGGCACCGGCACCGACGTGGCGATCGAGGCGTCCGACCTGACCCTGGTGCGGGGCGACCTGATGGCCGCCGTGGACGCGATCCGGCTCTCCCGGCGCACCCTCGGCATCATCAAGGGCAACCTGTTCTGGGCCTTCGCCTACAACGTGGCGGCCCTGCCGCTGGCGGCCGCGGGCCTGTTGAACCCGATGATCGCTGGCGCCGCGATGGCCTTCTCCTCGGTCTTCGTCGTCGCCAACAGCCTGCGGCTGCGCGGCTTCCGCCCGGTCGCCTGACCCTGCCCACCGCGCCGCCGGTCCTCCCTGAAGGGGGCCGGCGGCGCGGTCGTTCGGGGCGGTCCTCGCAGGACCCTTGTCCGCCGACCGGCCGCGGTCGGCACGGACCCGACGCGGGTCGCCGCGTTGACGGTGGGCGGTCGGGGCGGTTGGGCGCCGGCCGGGCGGGGTACCCCGAGGACCTACCGGCACTGCCAATCGGAGGTTGACATGGGCTTCGACGACAAGATCAACAACGCGACCGAGGACGCCGCCGGCAAGCTGAAGGAGGGCGCCGGCCGGGCCACCGACAACGAGCGGCTCGAGGCCGAGGGGCGCAACGACCAGACCAGCGCCAAGCTGAAGCAGGCGGGCGAGAAGGTCAAGGACGCATTCAGGAGCTGACCCTCGTACGCGCGAACCGCCGGGCCGGCCCTCGCCGGCCCGGCGGACCGTGTGTCGCGGCGCGACGGCCGACGTGTCCCGGAGGCGACCCCGCTCGTTGGCAGGACGACGTCTCGCCGCCCGGCGTCGGTCGACCCCGTGCCGTCCGCCGGACGGCCGAGACCCGCGAAACGAGAGGGCCCATGTCCCGATCCGTCGTGTACGCGCGGCGCGCCGCCACCACGGTGGCGCTCGGGGTGCTGGCCGTGGGCTGCCAGGACGCCCCCCAGGAGGAGGCCGGCGCACCGACCGCCGCGTCGTCGGCGAGCCCGACAGCTCCGGCGGGTGCCACCGCGAGCCCGTCCCCGGTCGCCACGACGGCCGCCAACACCGCCGACGTCTGCCGGCAGGTGGACCGGGTCATCCTCACCGGCAGCCAGAAGATCGCCACCGACTCGACGGCCTCGGTCCGCCGTGACCTCACCGGCGAGCAGGTCACCGACCAGCTCCGGCGCAACCTGGCCGACCTGGCCGACGACGTACGCGCCCAGGCCCGCCGGGCCGCCGACCCGCAGATCCGCGCCCTGATCGAGGACACCGCAGACCGGATCGACGCCGGCTCCCGGGCGTCCCGCCCGGCCGCGTGGATGAGCACCACCTTCACCGGCATCCCGGCGCGGCTGACCCGCGAGTGCCACGCCTGAGCCGACCCCTGTGCCGATCTCCGGTGGCTCCGGGGGAGGACCAGGGGGCATCCCCCACCCGTCCCTGAGATCGACCGTCCACTGGTGACGCGCCGGCGGCTGACCCGCTAGCGTCCGTTTGCATGTGCAAGGGCTGGTCATGAGCGCTGGTCCGACGGCCACCGGCGACGAACTGGTGCGCGTACTGGCCACGTTGGCCAACCCGCACCGGATGCGGGTGGTCGCCGTGCTGGCGCGACGCCGCGCGTACGTCAGCGAACTCGCCCGCGAGCTCGGCATCAGCCGGGCGCTGGTGCAGGTGCACCTGCGCAGGCTCGCGGCGGCCGGCCTCGTGTCCGCGCACCTGGAGTTGTCGGAGGACGGGAAGGCCATGAAGTACTACGAGGTGAGTCCGTTCGCGTACACGCTCACGCCTGCCGCCATCGCGGTGGCGGCCGACACGCTCACCGCCGGATCCGGCGCGGGGCCGGACGAGGACGAGGGACGGCGGGCATGAGCGAGCACGACTGGACCGAGGTGGTCGGGGCGATCGGGATCTTCGCCCTGCTCGTCAGCGTGATCACGGTGACGATCGTGCAGGTCGCCAAGACCCGGCGGGCCCGGGCGGCGGGGGCCCGCGAGGAGGAGTACCGGCGGCTCGCCCAGACCGCCGTCGAGGCCCAGGCGGCCTCCGCCCGGGTGCTGGCGGCCCTCGACGGCCGGCTCGGCGGGATGGAGTCCCGGTTGGTGTCGCTGGAACGCGTCCTGAAGGACGTCGACTAGCGCAGCGGAAAGGCCCCGGGCCGTCGAGCGCCAACTCGACAGCCCGGGTGGAAGCAGCACCACCTCGCCCGTGGGCGAGTTCTCATCGCAACGCTCCTTCGACGGAGAGGACAGCATCTCGTGCTGCGCGTACGCAAGTCCGCCCCTCGTGGCGGCGACCGACCCCGGGTGCCCGACGTCGTGGGCGACCCGGGCCGACAGGACGCGGAGGGCGGACCCCGGCGTCCGCTCCGGCTCCGGGCGCTGGCGCTCGGCGCGACCGCCGCGCTGCTGGCGGCGGGCCTGCCGGCGCCCGCGCCCGTCCTGGCCGCCCCACCGGCGCCGGCCGCCGCGCCGGGCATCGCCTGGCAGCCCTGCGCGGAGGACCGCACCGCCGAGTGCGGCACCCTGTCGCTCCCCGTCGACTGGGACCGGCCGGACGGCGACCGGTTCACGCTCCACCTGGCCCGCCGCGCCGCCACCGACCCGGCCGCCAGGATCGGTTCGCTGGTGTTCGGCCCGGGCGGGCCGGGGGACTCCGGCGTCCGGCGGATCATCCGGAACGACCGGTTCAGCGACGACCTGCGCCGCCGGTTCGACATCGTCAGCTTCGACCCGCGCGGCATCGGCCGGAGCAACCCCGTGCTCTGCTCGGCGGCGCTGCTCGATCGGCAGCCCCAGGTCATCACAGACCAGGCCCGGTTCGACGCCACCCTGGCCGACAACGCGCTGCTCCGTGAGGACTGCCGGCAGCGGACCGGGCCCTTGTTCGACCACGTCGACACCCGCAGCGCCGCGCGGGACCTGGACGCCGTCCGGGCGGCGCTCGGCGAGCCCCGGCTCACCTTCCACGGCAGCTCGTACGGCACCCTGTTCGGCGCGCAGTACGCCGAGGAGTTCCCGCACCGGGTCCGGGCCATGGTGTTGGAGAGCGTGGTCGACCACAGCCTCGGCACCCGGGCGTTCCTCGACACCCAGGGCGCCGCCGCGCAGGACTCCTTCGACGAGTTCGTCGCCTGGTGCGCCCGTACGCCGAGCTGCCCGTTGCACGGCGAGGACGTCCGGGCCGCCTGGGCGGGCCTGTTCCCCCGCGCGGAGCGGGGCGAGCTGGCGGACCCGGACCGGCCCGGGGCGGCGCTGACCCCGTACGACCTCAGCCGGCTCGCCCAACGCGCGCTGTACGGCCCGGACTGGGCCGGACTGGCCCGGGACATCGTGGCCCTGCGGGCGACCCCGCCCGCTCCCACCGGGCTCCCCGCCACCGCCGCTGCCGCGGGCGAGGACGCCGTGCGGCCGCACCCCTTCGCGGTCTTCTGTGCCGACTGGCACCTGCCGGTCCGCGACCACCGGGAGTACGCCGCCCACCTGCGCCGGATGGCCCGGATATCGCCCGACCTGCGCTACCCGCAGGGGCTGCTGGCGATCGCGACGTGCCTCGGCACGCCGGCCCCGGTCGCCAACCCGCAGCACCGGCTGCGGGTCCGCACCGACGTGCCGCTGCTGCTCGCCAACACCCGGCACGACCCGGCGAGCGGCCACAACTGGGCGACGAACGTGGCGCGGCAGCTCGGCCGCTCGGGGGTGCTGCTGACCTACGAGGGTTGGGGGCACGGCAACTACACCCGCAGCACCTGCGTGCAGGACGCGGTCGACCGCTATCTGATCTCGGTCGACGTGCCCGCCCGCGACACCCGCTGTCCGGCCGTCCCGGTCGCCTGACGGAGCGCCGGCCGGCGTGCGCCCCCGTGCCGCACGCCGGCCGGCGCGCCCGTCAGCGCGGCTCTCGGCCGGGCCCGCCGGGACTCGTCGGTGTCGCCAGCCGGGCGGCGCGCAGCTCCAGGTAGCGCTGCTCCGGCAGGCTCGTCGTGCCCCGGGCCGCCGCCAGGTACGCCGCCCGCGCCGCCCGCGGCTCGCCGGCCAGCTCCAGCAGGTGGGCGCGGACGGCGGCCAGCCGGTGGTGCCCGGCGGTGCGGTCGTCGGCGTCGAGCGGGGCGAGCAGGGCCAGACCGGCGCGGGGACCGTCCACCATGGCCACCGCGACCGCCTGGTTGAGGGTGATCATCGGGTTCGGGGTGATCCGGGCGAGCAGCCGGTAGAGCGCCAGGATCTGCGGCCAGTCCGTCAGCTCCGCCGACGACGCCTCGGCGTGCACCGCGGCGATCGCCGCCTGGAGCTGGTACGGGCCGGGCGGCGACCACGTCAGCGCCTCGGTGACCAGGGCGATCCCCTCCGCGATGGCGGCGGCGTCCCAGCGGTCGCGGTCCTGCTCGGCGAGCGGGACCAGCTCGCCGGCCGGCCCGGTCCGGGCCGCCCGGTGCGAGTCGGTGAGCAGCATCAGCGCCAGCAGCCCGCTCACCTCGCCGTCGTCGGGGAGCAGCCGGTGCAGCGTGCGGGCCAACCGGATCGCCTCGGCGGTCAGGTCGGCCCGGTGCAGGTCCGGCCCGCCGGAGGCGGTGTAGCCCTCGTTGAAGATCAGGTAGAGCACCTGGAGCACGGCCCGCAGCCGCTCGTCCCGATCCCCGGACGAGGGCATGTGGAACCGGGCCCCGGCAGCCTCGATCCGCTGCTTGGCCCGGCGGATGCGCTGGCTCATGGTCGCCTCGGGCACCAGGTGTGCCCTGGCGATCTGCGCGGTGGTCAGGCCGCCGACCGCGCGCAGCGTCAGCGCGACCTGCGCGGACCGGGCCAGCGCCGGGTGGCAGCAGAGGAACAGCAGGGTCAGGGTGTCGTCCCCGGCCGGCGGCTCCTCGTCGGCCGCGGGCGCGACCGTCGCGTACGCCGGCTCGCGGACGGCCACCGCGACCTCCCGGTCCCGGCGGGCCCGCTCGCTGCGCCACTCGTCGGTCAACCGGCGGCCGGCGACGGTGAGCAGCCAGGCCCGGGGGTTGTCCGGCACGCCCTGTTCCGGCCACTGCATGGCGGCGGCGAGCAGCGCCTCCTGCACGGCGTCCTCGGCCGCGTCGAACTGGCCGTGTCGGCGGACGAGCAGGCCGAGGACCTGCGGCGCCAGGTCGCGCAGCAGGTCCTCGACGTGCCGTCCGCTCACATGTCCGTCCCGGCCTCGTTCATGACCGCCCGCACCTCCAGCGCGCCGAAGCCCAGCCGCACGTCCGGCCAGCGGCTGGCGATCTCGGCGGCCCGCTCGGGGCCGTCGCAGTCGACCATCAGGTAGCCGGCGAACTGCTCCTTGCTCTCCATGAACGGCCCATCGGTCACCTCCGGCCGGTCACCGGCCAGCCGCACCGTACGCGCCTGCGACGGGTCGGCCAGCGCCTGGCCGCCGACCAGCTCGCCGGACTCCGTCAGCTCGCGCATGATCTCGTCGACCTCGCCGAAGAGCGCGGTGCGTTCCTGCTCCGACAGCTCCTCGGCGAACCCGGGACGGTTCCAGATCAGCAGCATGTACTTCATCGGGTGCTCCTCGTCGGCTCGGCCGCGCCCATGGTGACGCGTCTCCGGTGAGGGGTCGGAGCCGACCCGCCGGATCCGACAGCGGTGCGGGAAGATTCTCAGCGCCGGCCGCGTACCTGGCGCTTCGGGCTGGGGCCGCCGCCGAGCGAGGCGCGGTCGGCGGCGGAGGTGCCGGACGACCAGCCGTCGGCGTCGCGGACGGTGAGCCGGGCCCGGGTGACGCCGGGGAAGAGCGTGTCGAGGCGTTCGCGCACCGCCTCGGCGCGGGTGGCGAGCACCGGCAGCAGCCGCTCCGGCCCGGCCTCGGTGGCCGCCTGCCGGTCCGCGTCCTCGGTGGCCGCCCGCAGCCGCTCGCCGATCCGCAGCGCGAAGGCGTTGAGGAAGGACTCGTCGTAGTCCCGGGTGCGCCGGCCGGCACCCTTGGCCCGTCGCTCGCTCCGGCCGCGCAGCATCGCGGCGGTGGCCTGCACCAGCAGCGAGGTGTAGAGCAGCTCGACCGCCTCCAGGTCGGCCGGCCAGCCCAGCACGGTGGTGAAGCCCAGGTCGTCGGACCACACCGCCTCGCAGCGGTTCGCCGCCGCCACCTCCTGCACCAGCAGCGCCTTGGCGCCCGCGTACGGGGGGTCGGTGCCGAGACGCACCCCGCCGGGCTGGTCGGCGCGCTCGGCGACGCCCGCCAGCAGCGCCTGGTCGATGCTGTGCCGGGCGATCAGCTCCTGGGCCTTGCCGGTCAGCGCCTCCGCCTCGGCCGGGTAGGTGGTCGACTCCGCCTTGGCCAGCAGCGCCCGCACCCGGTCGAGCATCCGCGAGCCGCCGCGCGACCCGCCGCGTGCGGCGACCGCCCCGGTGGCGCCGGGCGGCGGGCGCAGCACGGCGACCGGCGGGAGCCCGTCGACCAGGGCCAACGCGTCGACCGCCGCGCGCAGCGCGGTGAACCGGTCCCACCCGGCGCGGGCCGACCACGCGGCCAGGTGGCCCTCGTCGGCGTCCCACCACACCCGCGCGCCGAGGTCGCGGAGCTGGTCGTCCCACCACGGAGGCACCGGCCCGGTCAGGTCGCGGCGGTGCGCCGCGAGCGCGTCGGTCACCAGCCCGGCCGACCGGGCACCGAGCCGGCGGGTGGCGAGTCGGGCCAGGTCCACCGGCTGCCAGCCGCGCGGCACCAACCGGCCGACCCCGCGGACCAGGCGGCGCAGGAGCGCGGCGTCGACGTCCGCCGCGCCGTCCGCCGCGCCGGTGCCGATCATCAACCGGTCCAGCTGCCGCTCGGCGAGGCGTACGTCGGCGCCGCGTACCGCCGCGAGGGCATCGCTGATCAGTTCCTCGGCGTCCGGCACGGCCGCGTCCTCCTGGGGTCTGCTCCGGCGCGCCCGAAACGATCGTCGCCTGCCCGCCGAACGTACCCCCGCGCCTGCCCGCCGTCCGCCGGTCGTGACGGGTGCCACCAGAGCCCGCCGCACGCCGGCTCTCCCCGGCCGACGGCGTCGGCATGCTTCGCCCGGTCCGGGGTAGATCGGGGGCCGGCGCGAGGTGATGCGAGGTTTCGTGATGGCGGGATCGTGGTTGCTGGGCAACGGCTCCGGCACGCCGGCGGAGCGGCCGACGGCGGTGCTGGTCGCGGTGCACCAGCACGAGGCGGGCGACACCGGGCCGGGGACGCAGGTGTCGCTGTCCGAGCTGCGCCGGCTCGCCGACACCGACGGGCTCGCCGTCGTCGACGAGGTGGTGCAGAACCGGCCCCGCCCCGACCCGGCCACCTTCGTCGGCTCCGGCACCGTCGACGAGCTGGCGGCGTTGGCCGAGCGGACCGGCGCCGACCTGGTCATCGCCGACGGCGAGCTGACCCCGGGCCAGGTGCGCAACCTGGAGGAGCGGGTCGGCGTACGCGTGGTCGACCGGACCGCGCTGATCCTGGACATCTTCGCCGAGCACGCCCGCACCAGCGAGGGCCGCGTGCAGGTGGAGCTGGCGCAGATCGCGTACCAGCTGCCGCGGCTGCGCGGCGACGGGCGCTCGATGTCCCGCATCGGTGGCGGCCGGATGGCCGGCGGCGCCGGCATGGGCGAGCTGCGCGCCGCGCTGGCTGGCCCGCCGGTGACCCGACCGGGCGTCCCGGACCTCCGCCGGCCCGTCCTCGCCGCCCGCTGCCACCGGTGCCGGCCGCGGCCCGTGGACGCGTGGCGGCCCCGCCCGGCGACCGCCCGGTCGGCGGTCCGGGTGCCGGCGGGCGGCTGCCGCAACAACACCGGGCGACCCGGCAATAGTGGGGTGTGAAGACCGAGACCCCGCCCTGCGACGAGGAGCTCTGGCCGGCGGTCGCCGCCGGCGACGAGGGCGCGTTCGGGCGGCTCTTCGACCGCCACTCGCGGGCGGTCTACAACCACGCCTTCCGGCTGACCGGCTCCTGGTGCACGGCGGAGGACGTCACCCAGGCCACCTTCCTGGTCGCCTGGCGGAGGCGGGACGCGGCACGCCTGGTGGACGGGTCGGTGCTGCCCTGGCTGCTGGTGGTGGCAAGCAACGCCGTACGCACCGAGTGGCGCTCGGCGCGGCGGTGGGCGGCGCTGCTGCGCCGGCTGCCGGCCGACCGGCAGGCGGCGGACGACCCGGCCGAGGAGATCGCGCAGCGGCTGGACGACGAGCGGCGGATGAGGGCGATCCTGGCCGCCGCCCGACGGCTGCCCCGGGCGGAGCGGGAGGCCGTCGCGCTCTGCCTCTGGTCGGGGGTGTCGTACGCGAACGCGGCGGCGGCCCTCGGCGTCAGCGAGGTCGCCGTCCGGTCCCGCGTCAGCCGCGCCCGGAAACGGCTGGCGCGGCTGGTCACCGACGAGAACGAGGAGGAGCAGCGATGACGAGGGCTCTCGAACCGCCCGGCGAGCGGGACCTGCCGCCCCGGGTGGCGAATCGGTTACGGGCCGACGTCCTCCGTGCGGTCGGCCGCCCGACGACGGGACGGATCCGCCTGCGGTTCGCCGTGGGCCTGACCGCGCTGGCGGTGGTCGCGGCCGGATTCGCCGTGCGGGAGCCCTCCGACGTCGAGACGGTGGAGGTGCTGGCGATGGGGTACGGCGAGTTGTCGCCCACCCTGCGGGCCGCCGCGCGGCAGTGCCTGGAGTGGGGCCCGCGGGACGGGGAGGTGCAGCCGACCATGGCCGATCTGGCGATGGCGGCCGAGCGGGGCGACGGCGCGGTCGTGTTCTTCCTGACCGACAGGGGCTACGTGACCTGCGACGTCGACCGGCCGGCGGGCGCGGAGGTGTCGGGCGCGCGCTCCGTCGACCGCTGGCCCTCGCACGACCTGCTCCCCGGCCCGGTGCAACGGCTCCTGCTCACCTCCACGGAGCGGTCCGGTGGCGACGTGACGGTCAGCGGCCGGGTCAGCTCCCGGGTCGCCCGCCTGGTGCTGGAACACGGCGACGGGAAGACCACCACCGCCCGGATCTCCGGTGGCGTCTTCGCCGTCATGACGGTCGGGGCCGACCTCGACGAGGACGGGCCGCGCCTGGTCAGCTACGACGCCGCCGGCGCCGAGATCGACCGCCGCCGGTTGTTCCAGCCCTCGAACGAGTTCGAGCACTGCTACGTCGACCCCGCCGGCACGGTGGTGTACGGCCGGCCCGGCGGTGACTGCCGACCGGCCGAGCCCTGGGGGCGGTGACGCCGCCCCCGGCAGAGCGCCGGTCGGTCAGCGGGCGGCGTGCGGGTTCCCGGCCGTCAGCCGGAGCGTGAAGCCCTCGCCGTCGCGGTGCCAGGTCACGTGGCTGCACGACTGGTAGGTGATCCACAGGCCCAGCCCGCCCGGGGCGCCGCCGGACGCGGGGAGCAGCCCGCAGAACGGATCCCCCGGCCCGTCGCCGCCGTCGCGGACCGTCGCCACGATGCGGTCGTCGCCGGACCAGACGCGCAGCAGGACCGGCGGCCGGCCGTGGCGCAGCGCGTTGGTGACGATCTCGCTGACCGCGACGACGAGATCGTCCACGTCGTCGGCCGACACCTGGCCCCGGTCGGCCTTGTGCACGGCGGCGCGCGCCTCGGCCGCCGTCGGGTCGGTCAGCTCGACGACCGGCGGCTCCGCCTGGAGGGGGTCGGGCACGACCCGCCGGGTCTCCCGCAGGTAATCCGTCGGTGACGTCCAGGTCGTGCTCGGCATGTGCCGGCCGTCGGCGGTCGCGAACCGGGGATGCGTGCGGGCCACGTCCGCCAGCACCTCCGGCGGCGTGCACCGGGTGTCGTACGCGCACATGCTCCACAGCGGGAAGTCGTCGTAGGCGTGGTTGATCGCCGACTCGTACCGGGCCCACCAGTCCCACGTCGCGCCGAACGCGGCCGGGGGCACCTCGCCGAGGATCCGGATCTGCCGGGCGCCGGCGGCCACCTGTGCCGCGAGGAGTTCCCGGTAGGACCGGATGGCGGAGGCGGGCCGGGTGTAGACGTCGCCGCCGGGCAGAAACTCCACCCCGCGGCCGGCGGGCAGCGCCGAGCGGACCAGCCCGCCGGTGCGCTCGCCCAGGGCCACGTAGGTGGGCTCGCCCGCCTCGACGCCGCCGAGCAGGAACGGCACCACCACGGCGAGCAGTTCGTCGTCGGAGTCGTACCGGACGGCCTCGTGGTAGTAGCCGTGGTGCTGGGCGGCCGCGCCGGTCCTCATCGCGCGACCTCCACCCGGATGCCCGGCAGGTCCAGCAGGTCGACCAGCCGGGCCGCCGCCGAGCGGGAGGTGCGCAGCACGGCGGTCGCGCCGCGGCGGCGCGCGTACTCGGCGAGGTGGGTCAGGGCGCGGTGGTCGAGGAAGCGCAGCCCGGCCGCGGACAGCACCAGCTCACCGTCGGTGGGGCGCAGGTCGGCGCGGTCCAGGGCGGCGCGGAACAGCTCGTGGTTGGACAGGTCCAGCTCGCCGGCCAGCGCGGCGTGCCCGTCGGCGGGCGCGACGGCGTACAACTTGAACAGCACGTCGTCGACGTTGCTGGCCGGGTGCAGGCAGGCGAGCTGGGCGACCGCCCGGTCGCCCAGCCCGGGCCGGTGGTAGGCGCACATGGCCGAGAACGGCCGGGTGCGCATGTAGCGGTCGACGAGGTGCTCGTAGCGGGTGAAGCTCTCCAGCTGGGCCGGGGTGCGGACCAGCTCGGTGGCCTCCGCGGCCACGCGCAGCCCGGTGTGCCCGGCGGCGAGCGCCTCGTCGGTGGCGGCCGTGTAGGCGGCGACCTGCGTCGGCGGGTCGACGACGTGGCCGTGCGAGTAGGTCGAGAACAGGGGGACCACGGCGGCGGCGCCCCGGCGCACGGCGGCGGCGAAGCCGGGCAGGCGGCGCAGCCGGTCGGCCACCGCGTCCGCGGGGTGCGGCGTGACGTACCAGACGCGTTCGCCGGCGGCGAGGCCCGCGAGCAGGTAGCGCTCCGCCTGGGCGGCGAGCGACCCCAGGTCCTCGTACGCCCAGCAGAAGTGCCCCCGCGGCGCGGTCCGCCGCCCTTCGGTGATCACGCTGATTGCCCCACGGCAACCAGTGTAGGTCGTCGGGAGACGGGGGCCAGGGGCCCGAACTGCCCGGCCGGTGCGGGCGGACCGCCGGTCAGGCGCGCCGCGCGCCGCCCAGCCGGGCGGTGCGGGGGAAGGACGCCCAGATGTTCTTCGTGGTGCCGGTGGCGTACCAGCCGACGTCGAGGGACAGGGCGCGGGCGAGTTGCAGACCGCGCCCGCCGGCACCCTCGGGCTGCGTGTCGGCGAGCTCCGGCAGGGAGCCGAGGTCGTGGTCGGCGACGTCGAGGACGAGGTGGTCTTCGGTGGCGAGGAGCCGGACGATGGTCGGCGGTCTCCCGTGGCGCAGGGCGTTCGTGGCGAGTTCCGTGGCGATCAGCACGACCAGCTCGGGGACCTCCTCCAGGGCCTCGCCCTCGCCGAGCACGTCGCCGGTCAACTCCTCGTGCAGGGACGCCCGCAGGCCGCGCAGGTCCGCCCCCTCGGACAACGTCCACCGCCGCAGCTCGACGGCCTGCGGCGGGGGTGGCGAACTGCTGAGCTGACCCATGGCGGGGTGGTACCCCGTCCCCGCCAGGCTCAAGCCGGGAACGGGTCGATCAGCGCACCGGGTCGTGGGGGGGGGGGGGGGGGGGGGGGGGGGGGGGGGGGGGGAGGGGAGAGGGGAGTCTGCCACCCCCCACCCAACCACCACCAGTCCCCCCCCCCAATA
>NZ_JBVJGT010000004.1:246007-271953 GCF_055587185.1 Micromonospora sp. NPDC048040
GGGGGGGGCGAACTGCGGAGTGGACTCGTGGGGGGGTGGTACCCCGCCACCGCAGGGCTAAAGCCGGGAACGGGTCGATCAGCGCACCGGGTCCCCCCCCCCCCCCCCCACACCGGGACGGCAGCGGCGCACCCGCTCGGCCGCCATCCGGCCGCCCACCGCCAGACCGTGCCGCTCCACCGCCGTCAATCCGTACGCTCCGCAGGTCGGGGAGAACCGGCACCGCCCCGGCCAGTGCGGCGACAGCCACCGGCGGTAGCCCCGGATCGCGGCCACCCCGGCCCGGTCCAGCACCGGCGCCCGGGTCGCGGCGGCCGTCGCCGACCCGAACATCAGCAGCGTGGAGAAGAGCCCGAGGTCGCAGCAGTCGCAGCAGCCGTCGGGGTTCTTCGACCTCGACATGCGCTGCTGCTGCCGCCGGTTCTCGCGGGCCGTCTCCCGCATGCGCCTGAACATGGCCCGATCATGGGCCAGTGCCGCCACCGGCCCGCCGTCGACCCCGGGCCCCGCTCGGCGCACCGGTACGCGGCGGTCGCCTCGGTGTCACTCAGCCGAGGTCCAGGGGTCGCCAGTGCAGGCCGTCGTCGGACAGGTACACCGTCCGCTCGTCGTGGCGGATCCAGCGGTCCAGGGCCACGGCCTGCGGCGCGTCGTGGTGCACCGGACCGTCGACCGCCAGTGGCGCGTACGTCCGTCCGTCCCGGCTGGTCAGTAGCCCGAACCGGGACTCACGCTCAGCGAGCAGGACGTGGGTTCCGTCCGCGGTGACCGTCGAACCGGCCTGCACGACCCAGCCATCCGGCAGCCGCGGGTCCGCCGCCTGCCAGGTGCCCCCGCCGTCGACGCTGCGGTAGACCCGGCGTGGGACGCCCTGCCCGTCGGAGAGCGTCGCGAACACCGTGCTGCCGTCGGTGGTGGCGAGATCGAACGCGCAGTCGACCGGACGGTCGGCTTCCGGTTCCCGGTCGAAGACCATCTTCTGCCAGCTCCGGCCGCCGGTGCGGCTCACCGCGACGGCTCTCCGCCCGGTCGCCGGATCACAGCCGCGTACCCAGTATCCGGCCGCCGGTGGCGCGTCGACGGGAACGGCCGCGTCCAGCGGTGGCTGCGTCGCCAGCGGCACGACGGCGGCGCTCCCCGGATCGGGCACCAGAATGTCGCAGCCCTGCGGAACGTGGATCAGGCAGCCCCAGAGCCGGGTGTCCGGCACGGCCGCGGCGCGCGGCGTGCCGCCCGGGCCGGCGTCCCGCCAGGTCGCGCCGCCGTCGGTGCTGATTCGCCGGACGGTCTCGCCTCCGCCCTTACCGGCCGGTCCCACCGGGACCCGCGCCACCAGGAACTTCGGGCCGAGCACGGTCACGGTGACCGGGTCGCCACCACTGGACGGGAAATCCACGCGGTGGTCCCAACTGCGTCCCCCGTCCGTCGAGGCGACCAGGCGGTGTGGGCAGGTCGCACAGTCGACCAGCACCGCGTACAGGTGGTTTCGGTCGCCGCCACCGGCCCACAGCACGCGGGACTCGCCCGCCGCTGGGGCGACTGGCGTCCGCAGGAACGGCAGCACGGAGGCCGCACCGAGTGCGAGGGCGACCAGCACCCCGAGAGCGCCGGTGGCCGCCGCGACCCGGGCCCGCGTCCGCAGCCGGCCGGCCCGCTGCCGCACGGTGTCGAAGTCGGGCTGCCGCACGAGCCGGTCGACCTCGTCGCGGAGTCCGTGGAAGTCCGGCTCAGGCATACCGCATCGTCCTCTCGTCGCTGATGGCTTCGTCGGTCAGGTGCCGGGCGAGCGCGGCCCGGCCTCGGGAGAGGCGGGCCTTGACAGTGCCCACGGGCACGTCCAGCGCCGCCGCCACCTCCACCACCGGCAGGTCGGCCAGGTAGTGCAGGACTACCGCCTCGCGGGTCGGGCGAGGGAGCTTGCGCAGCGCGGCCACCAGCGCGACCCGGTCGGGCGAGAGCCCGGGATGGTCGTCGGGCGGCCCGGCCCGGCCGCTGCGGATCAGCCGGTCGAGGAACCGCTGCCGCCAGTGCCGGGTCCGCGCCAGGTTCATCGCGACCGTCCGCAGCCAGGTCTCCGGGTCGTGCACGGCGAGGAAGCGCGCGGGCCGAGCCAGCGCCCGCGCGAACGCCTCGTGCACCACGTCCTGCGCCTCGGGCAGGCTGCCCGTCAACGCGTACACCTGACCCACCAGCCGGCGGTAGTGCGCCCGGTATGCCTCGTGCACCGCCGTCACGCCGTCCATCCGCTCTCCTTCTGCCGCCCCTACTACACGGACCAGCGGCAGAGCGGACGGGTTGCATCCGCTGCGTGCGGAAGATCGGCCGAATGGTCAGCGGGTCGACCTCGGCCGGCGACAGATCCCTGCGGTTCACACACCGCCACCTATCGGAACAATGGGAAGTATCGATCATTGCACGTGTCCTGGACGGAAGGCGGGCGGTTGTACCCGGCGTGACGGTGGAACCACGCACCAACATCGCGATCCCGGCGGCAGCCTGCCCGGCCTGGCGGGTCAGGTGGGCGGAGCGCGAGAGCGGGCGGCGGTCCCGCGCGTACGACGCCGAGGTCGAGAGCTGGCGCCGGCGCCACGACCACCTGATCCGGCTGCGGATCGAGGCCGCCGGTTTCCTCGGGTACGCGCAGCCGCGTACCGGCCTGCCGGTGGACCTCGGCGACGACGAGGTCGTGTTCCGGGTGCTGCCGGCCGCGGAACTGGTCGAGGCGGAGGCCCGGCACGTGCCCGGGCTGCCCGCGCCGGGGCTGACGGTCGCCACGGCCGAGGTCGCGGCGGCGGGCCGCGCGCTGCCGAAGGGGCTCCGGGTCGTCGACGCGGGCCCGGCCGTCGTGACCAACCGCCGGGTGGCCTTCGCCGGCCGTGCGGGCCGGCGCGAGTGGGCGTACGCGGACATGCTCGGGGCCGCGCACCACCCCGACGTCCCGCTCACCCTGCTGCACGCCACCGACGGCGGTCGGCTCGCCGGGCTGCGGGTGCCGGCCACCGCCACGGTGAACTTCCGCTTCTATCTCACGCTCGCCCTCGCCACCGCCGTCGGGGAACGCGCCGCCGTCACCGCGCAGCTCGACGCACTGCTGGCCGCCCACCAGCACGCGCGGCCGGTCCCGCCGTCGCCGGCCGCGCCGAGCCAGGCTCCGCTGACCGCGCTGCGCCCCGATCGCCGGACGGCGCTCGCCGCCGCCGTCGCCACGCTGGCGTACGCGATGCTGACCGTCGGCACGTCCGGGTCGGAGCAGCCCGGCCCGTCGTACCGGGCGGACGGGGGCGCCGGGAGCCTTCCCGCCGTGACGGTGGTGCCGACCGTCACCGCGACCACTGCCGAGGAGCCGGTGGTGCCGGACGAGGTCGGGCCGGGCACCGGCGGGACGGCGGTTCCCCGGGCCCGCGTCGCCGCGGGAGCGCGGGTGCCGCTCGTGCGGCAGGACGTGGTGAGCCGGGGTGACGCCGTTCCGCCGGCCGCCCCGGCGAGAGGTCCGGTGCCCTCGCCGCCGCCGGGCGCCGCCCCGGCCCCGCCCGCCCCGACGCCCCCTGCCGCCCCGGCGCCGACCACCACCGCTCCGGTCGCCCCGGCGCCGGCCCCGACCGCCGCGCCGCCGGCGTCGGAGCCCGCCACGGTCGACCTCTGTCTGGACGTCCTCCGGCTGCCCCTGCTGGACCGGCTTCTCTGCCCGCCGGCCGGGCCCTGACGCGCGACCGCCCGCGCTGGCCGGCCGGCTGCGGGCTGCGGTTTCCCCGGCGCCGCGTCCGGCGTCGCCCAGCTCGACAGCGCTGACGGGAGCACCGGGCTCGCGACGCCGTTGGCCCCGCCCATGCGGTGCAGGCCCGCCTCCCCGGACGTGGGTTCGCCGACGGACGCCACCGACAACCAACCTTGTCTTGACAAGAAAAATTGTCGGTGGGAGAGTGGTGCCATGTTCGACATCGCGGTGATCGAAGATCCGGCGGCGGCCGAGGCGTCGCTGGACCCCACCCGGGCCCGGCTACTCGCCGAGCTCGCCGAGCCGGCCTCGGCGACCATGCTCGCGGCCCGGGTCGGCCTCCCCCGGCAGAAGGTCAACTACCACCTGCGCGCGCTCGAGCAACACGGCCTCGTCGAGCTGGTCGAGGAACGTCGCAAGGGCAACGTCACCGAACGCGTCCTGCGCGCCACCGCCGCCTCCTACGTCATCTCACCGACCGCTCTCGCCGCCGTGCGGCCCGACCCCTCCCACGCCCCCGACCGGCTCTCCGCCCGCTGGTTGCTCGCCCTCGCCGCCCGCCTCGTCCAGGACGTCGGCTCCCTCGTCACCGGCGCCGACCGCGCCGGCAAACGCGTGGCCACCTTCGCCGTCGACGCCACCGTCCGCTTCGCCACCCCCGCCGACCGCGCCGCCTTCGCCGAGGAACTCGCCTCCACCATCACCACCCTCGTCGCCCGGTACCACGACGAGAACACCCCCGGCGGCCGCGACCACCGCGTCGTGCTCGCCCTGCACCCCAGCGCCGAACCCGCCTCGGCGACCTCGTCCGACACCGACACACCGATCGAAGGGCACTGACATGGGACACCGCTTCGAGCTGCACAAGGACGTCGAACTGGCCGCCACCCCCGAGCAGGTGTGGGAGGCCATCGCCACGGGCCCGGGCATCGACTCCTGGTTCATGGGCCGCAGCGAGGTCGAGCCCGGCGAGGGCGGGCGGACCCGGCTGACCATGGCCGGCCACGTCGAGGAGGCGACGATCACCGCCTGGGAGCCCGGGAAGCGGTTCGCGGACCGCACCGAGCCGGGCCCGGACGGCACCTTCATGGCCATGGAATACCTGATCGAGGGCCGCGACCAGGGCAGCACGGTGCTGCGGCTCGTCCAGAGCGGCGTCCTCGGGGACAACTGGGAGACCGAGTACGAGGCGATGGCGGTCGGCTGGGACATGTACCTGGGGACACTGGCCGCGTACCTCGCCCACTTCCCCGGTCGGACCGCCGCCCCGGTCTCGGCGTTCCGTCCCGGGGCCGGCGGCCCGGACAAGGTGTGGGCGGCGGTGACCCGCGCCCTCGGCCTCGACGGCCCGGTCGCGGAGGGGCAGCCGGTCCGGCTCGCCGTCGACGGTCTGCCGCCGATCGAGGGGGTCGTCGACCTCGCCGGCCTCCCGACGTACGTCGGCGTCCGCACCGCCGACGGGCTCTACCGGTTCCTCTACTCCGGCGCCGAGCGGGGCGACGCCCTGGTCCTCGGCCACCACGTCTTCGCGGCCGACCAGGATCCGGTCCGCGCCGAGCAGGCCTGGCAGAGCTGGGTGACGGCCCTGCCGATCGGCTGAACCGCCGGCGGCGCCACCCCGCGGCCCGGAAGCGGCTCTCCGCGAGCGGAGGGCCGCTTCCGGGCGCCCTGGCCCCGCTGAAGATCCCCGGCGCCAGCGGTGGGTGGATCCTTCGCGTTGTCCGGGGCCGGAGACCACGGGCGGGTGCCCCGGGTCGCTTCTTGCACATCTTTGGCAATTGCGGGATGCTTGCGGCAGCGGCGCTGGAGATCATCTGGCCGCACGGTGGGAGTTCCCCACCGCGCGGCGCCGATCCGGCCCGCCACCGGCCACGCCGCGCACCATCGGCCGCGGTAACGGCCGGCCCACCTCAGGGCCCCGGCGCGGCGAACGCCGGGGTCGTGCGACGAACGGACCGGGAGCATGTGATGGGTACGCCTGTGTCCGCGCGCGTGGCGGCGATGGCCGTCGGCGCCGTCCTGGCCGTGGCGGGCTGCTCGTCCCCGACGAGCACGTCGACGGGCGCGGGCGCGGCCGACACCCTCGTCGTGGCGACGGCGGGAGAGCCGGAGGCGTTGAACCCCGTGCTCAACTACGGGGTCGACGGCGGCTCGCTGATCTTCGACGGGCTGGTCGAACGCGACGCGCGCAACCAGTTGGTGCCGGCGTTGGCGCGGGAGCTGCCGGTCGTGTCGGCGGACGGCAGGACCGTCACCGTGAAGCTGCGCGACGGGGTGCTGTTCCACGACGGCAGCCCCCTGACCGCCCAGGACGTGGTCTTCACCTATCAGGCGGTGCTGGACCCGAAGGTCGACTCCACGCTCCGCTCCGACCTCGACATGCTCGCCTCGGTCACCGCCCCGGACCCGTCGACCGTGGTGTTCTCCCTGAAGTACGCCTACGCGCCGTTCCCGCAGCGGCTGGCGCTGGGCATCGTGCCGGCCAAGGCGCTGGCCGGGCAGGACGTCAACAAGACCGAGTTCAACCGCAGGCCGGTGGGCACCGGCCCGTACCGGGTGACGTCGTGGACGCCGGGCGACCGGCTCGTGCTCGCGGCCAACGAGAAGTACTGGGGCGGCAGGCCCGCCAACTCCGGCGTCGTGGTCGCGTTCGTCCCCGACGACAACGTCCGCGCGCAGCGGATGCGGGCGGGCGAGTTCGACGCGGCGGAGCTGGCGCCGAAGCTCGCCGCCGGTTTCGACGGGCTGGCCGGCCACCGGGTGGAGCGGGTGTCCACCGCCGACTACCGGGGCGTGGTGCTGCCGATGGGCAACCCGGTCACCGGCGACCCGGCGGTGCGGCGGGCGCTGAACGCGGCGGTGGACCGCGCGGCGATGGTCACCGGCCTGCTCGGCGGAGCGGGTGAGCCGGCGTTCGGGCCGGTCCCGTCGTCGTCGGATTTCGCCGAGCCGTCGATCGTCGGCAGGCCCACCGCCGACCCGGCCGCCGCGACCGCCGCCCTCGACGCCGCCGGCTGGAAGCCGGGCCCGGACGGCATCCGCGCGAAGGACGGCCGGCGGGCGGCCTTCGCGCTGATGTACCCCGCCACCGACAGCCTGCGCAAGGAACTCGCCCTCGCGGTGACCGCCGACGCGAAGAAGGTCGGCATCGAGATCACCCCGGAGGGCCTGACCTGGGACGCGATCACCCCCCGGATGAAGCACGACGCGGTGGTCATGGGCTTCGGCACCCCGTACGACCCGGACTTCCTCACCTACAAGCTGTTCCGCTCCGACTTCGCCGGCCAGGGCTTCTTCAACCCCGGCTCCTACCGGTCCGCCGTCGTGGACAAGGCGTTGCAGGACGCCCGCGACAACGCCGACCCGGCCACCCGCAAGGCCGCGTACGCCACGTTCCAGAAGCAGCTCGCCACCGACCTGCCGTGGGTGTTCCTCACCTACCTCAAGCACACCTACGTGGTGAAGGACGGCCTCGCCGGGGTGACGCCGCGGGTGGAGCCGCACGAGCACGACGTGGCCAACAGCCTCTGGTGGAACATCCACACCTGGACGAGGAAGTGACCGCACCGGCCACCCCCGCCCGCCGCCGACGGCTGGCGGGAGCCGGTGCCGTGGTCCGCCGGCGTCTGCTGGTGGCCGTGCCGATCCTCGCCGCCACCAGCGTCGGCATGTTCGCCCTCGGCGCGGCCTCGCCGATCGACCCCGCCCACCAGTACGCGGGCGCGGCGGCGTTCACCACCAGCGAGGAGAACCTGGCGCAGATCCGCGCCAACTGGGGGGTCGACGACCCGCTGCCGGTGCAGTACCTCCGCTGGGTGGGCAACCTGCTCCAGGGCGACCTGGGCTGGTCGACCAGCCGGCACGAACCCGTCACCTCCGTGCTGGCCGCCCGCGCCGGCTGGACCCTGCTGCTCGTCGGCGCCGCCCTTGCCCTCGTCCTCGTGGCGAGCCTGCTGCTGGGCACCCTGGCCGCGTACCGGCGCGGCGGCTGGTTCGACCGGGCGCTGCGCGCCGGCGCGTACGCGGTGCAGTCCATGCCGGTGTTCTGGATCGGGTTGGCCGCGATCGCCCTGTTCGCCCTGACCCTCGGCTGGCTGCCGGCGGGCGGGCTCACCGACGTCACCGCCACCTCCACCGATCCCGCCGACGTGGCCCGGCACCTGGTCCTGCCGGTGACGGTGCTGGCGGTCGCCCAGGCGCCGTGGTTCGTCCTGTTCATCCGCGACGCCGTCGCCGAGAGCCTCCGCGACGACCACGTCCTCGCCGCCCGGGCCCGGGGCCTGCCCGGCCGCACCGTCCTGTTCGGCCACGCCCTGCGCACCGCGCTGCTGCCGTTCCTCACCCTCGTCGGCACCCACCTGCCCGAGCTGATCGGGGGCGCCGTCCTGGTCGAGACCGTGTTCTCCCTGCCCGGTCTCGGCGCGGTGACGGTGCAGGCCGCGCTGGGCAGCGACTTCCCGCTGCTGGCCGCGACCACCCTCGCCACCACCGTCGTGGTGCTGGCCGCGAACCTGGCCACCGACCTCGCCTACACCGCCGCCGATCCCCGGGTACGCCTCGATGACTGACCTCGCCCGCCCCGCCCGCGTCCGGCAGCCGAAGCCGCGTGCCGGCCGCGCCGGTACCACCGTCGCGTGGGCCGTGCTCGTCGGCGCGGTCGCCGCCTGCCTGCTCGCCCCCGTCCTCTGGCCGCTCGACGAGAGCGCCGTCGACCTGGCGCGTACCCGGCTCGCGCCCTCGGCCGCGCACCCGGCCGGCACCGACGACCTGGGCCGCGACGTGGCCCACCGCAGCCTCTACGGCCTGCGCGTCTCCCTGCTCGTCGGCGCGGTCGCCGCGCTCGTGGCCACCGTGATCGGCGGCCTCGTCGGGGCGGTCGCCGGCACCCTCGGCGGCTGGGTCGACCGGGTGCTGATGCGGGTGGTCGACACCATCGCGGCGCTGCCGCACCTGCTGCTGGGCATCTTCATCGTCGCGATGCTGCGCCCCAGCCTCGGCGCGGTGATCGTGTCGATCGGGCTGACACACTGGCTCTCCACCGCCCGCATCGTCCGCTCCGAGCTGCTCAGCCTGCGCACCCGGCCGTTCGTCGACGCCGCGATCGCCGGCGGCGCCAGCCGCGCGCGGGTGATCACCCGGCACCTGCTCCCGCACGTGCTGCCCCGGCTGGCCCTGGCCACCACGCTGATGGTGCCGCACGCCGTCTGGCACGAGACCGCGCTGTCCTTCCTCGGTCTCGGCCTGCCCCCGCACCTGGCCTCCATCGGCAACATGATCAACGACGGGCAGCGGTCCCTGCTCACCGGCGCCTGGTGGGCCAGCCTCGTCCCCGGCCTCCTCCTCGTCGTCGTCACGCTGGCCCTGGCCACCCTCACCGGCCGCTGGCGCGACCGCCTCGACCCGCGCGTACGAGCGGAGCTGAACCTGTGACCACCACCCGCGAGCCCCGCGCCGCCACGGCCCGCACCGCCGCCACCGGCGACGCCACGCCCGCCACGGCCGGCGCCGCCGCCGGCCCGCGCCCCGCGCTGCTGGAGGTCGACGGGCTGACCGTCCGCTTCCAGCTCCGCGACGCCGTGGTGCGGGCCGTCACCGACCTGCGCCTGACCGTCCACCCCGGCGAACTGGTGGCCGTGGTGGGGGAGTCGGGCTGCGGCAAGTCGGTGCTCGCCCACGCCCTGCTCGGCCTGCTCCCCGGCAACGCCACCGTCTCGGGCCACGCCCGGCTGCGCCCGCCCGGCGGGGACCAGGTCGACCTGATCGGCTGCACCGAGCGCCACCTCGCCCGCGCCGTACGCGGCCGCGCGGTCGGGCTGGTGCCGCAGAGCCCCGCCACCGCGCTGACCCCCGTACGCACCGGCCGGCGGCTGCTGGCGGAGACCCTGCGCGCCCACGGGCACGCCCGCCGCGACGCGCCCTCGGCGGCCGAGCGGGTCGCCGCCGACGTCGGGCTCGCCCCCGCCGACCTCGACCGCCACCCCCACGAGCTGTCCGGCGGCATGGCGCAACGCCTGGCCACCGCCCTCGCGCTCGCCCCCGACCCGCCGCTGCTGCTCGCCGACGAACCCACCACCGGCCTCGACCGGCCCCTGGCCGACCACACCCTCGACCTGCTGCGCCGCCGCTGCGACGCCGGCAACGCCGTCCTGCTCATCACCCACGACCTGGCCGCCGCCCGCCGCGTCGCCGACACCGTCGCCGTCATGTACGCCAGCCGGGTCGTCGAGCGCCGGCCCACCGAGGCGCTGTTCGCCGCGCCCGCCCACCCCTACACCGCCGGCCTGCTCGACGCCCTGCCCGAGCGGGCGTTCCGCCCCGTGCCCGGCCACCCGCCGATGCTCACCGACCTGCCCGCCGGCTGCGCCTTCGCCCCGCGCTGCGACCGCGCCACCGACATCTGCCGCACGCCGCCCACCCCGGTCGTGGACGGCTCCGGCCAGGTCGCCTGCCACCACCCGCTGCCCGTCGGAGCGCCGGCATGACCACGACCACGGCCACCCGTCAACACGTCGGACCGGAGGCGACCGCCACCGCGCTCGCCGCCCACCAGGTCACCGTCGCCTACGGTCGGCAGCGCGTCCTCGACCGCGTCGACCTGCACGTCGCCCCCGGCGAGACGGTCGGGCTGCGCGGGCCCTCGGGCAGCGGCAAGTCCACCCTGGCCCGGGTACTCGCCCTGCTGCACGCCCCCGACGCCGGGCACGTCACCCTCGACGGTCACCGGGTCGCCGGAGTCCGCCACCGGCTGCCGGCGGCCGTCCGCACCCGCGTCGCGATCCTGTTCCAGAGCCCACGCGCCGCCACCGACCCGCGGCTCAGCCTCGCGGACATCGTCGCCGAACCGCTCCGCGCCACCGGCGTGCCGGCCGAGCAGGCCAGGGCCCGCGCGGCCGAGCTGGCCGACCTCGTCGGCCTCACCACGGACCTGCTCGCCCGCCGCCCGCACGCGGTCAGCGACGGGCAGCTGCAACGGGCCTGCCTCGCCCGGGCGCTCGTGCACCGGCCGGCCTACCTGCTCTGCGACGAGGCCACCGCCATGCTCGACGCCTCCACCCAGGCCCACCTCGCCGCCGTCATCACCGACTACCAGCGACAGCACGGCGCCGGGGCCCTGCTGATCACCCACGACCCGGCCCTGATGGCCCGCTGGGCGACCCGGGTCGTCGACCTTCCGCCCCCGCCGGAAGGGTGAACCGCCGCGCGCCGCACCGTCCACAGTGGTGAGAAAGGCCGCTCCATGGCATTCGTCACCGTGGCATTCGGGGTCGGGCGCAGGCTAGGGTGACGCTGCCGTGGTGTTCGGGAAGCCGGTGGAAGACCGGTGCGGCCCTCGCCACTGTGATCGGGAAGTCCGCGGCCCTCGTCGTCAGAGGTCACTGGGCGTGTCGCACGCCTGGGAAGGCCGGCCACGGACGCACCTCCCGTCAGCCAGGAGACCGGCCACGGCACTGCGATGACCCGTCCACGAGGTGCTGGAAGGCGGTCCCGATGCGCGTACGCGCTGTGCGGTCCACCCTGTCCCGGCGCGTAGCCGCGCCCCTGTCCGTCCTCCTCGTCCTGCTCGGCGCCTGCGCCACGGACGACGACCCCGCCCCGGCATCCGGCGCGCCGGCCACCCTGACCAACTGCGGCACGCCGGTCACCGTCGCCGCCCCGCCCCAGCGGGCGGTCACGCTGAACCAGCCCGCCACCGAGATCATGCTGGCGCTCGGCCTGGCCGACCGCATGGCCGGCACGGCGTACCTGGACGACGCGATCCTGCCCGAGCACGCCGCCGCGTACGCATCGGTGCCGGTGCTGTCCGGAAAGTACCCGGCCAAGGAGAAACTCCTGGAGACGGCGCCGGACTTCGTCTACGCCTCGTTCCACAGCGCCTTCGGTGACGAGGGCGTCGGCGACCGGGCCGCCCTGGCGGGGCTCGGCATCGGCACCTACCTCTCACCCGCCGGGTGCCCGAAGCAGCACCGGCCGGGGAAGCTCACCGTCGAGGACGTGTTCGCCGAGATCCGGGACGTCGCGGCCGTCTTCGGGGTGCCGGAGCGGGCCGAGAGGCTCATCGCCGACCACCGCACCCGGATCGCCGCCGCTGCCGCCAGGCTCGACGGCACGGGGGACGTCTCCGTGCTCTGGTGGGACGCCGGCACCGACGCCCCGAGCGTGGGCGCCTGCTGCGGCAGCCCCAACATGATCATGTCGGCGGTCGGGGTCGACAACGCCCTCGGCGACCTTGCCGGCGGCTGGGCCGACACCAGTTGGGAGAGCGTCGTCGCGCGCGACCCCGACGCGATCGTGCTGGTCGACGCGACCTGGGACCCGGCCGCCGCGAAGCAGGCGTTCCTGGCCCGGCACCCCACCCTCAAGGATCTGCCCGCGGTGGCCGGGCAGCGGTTCGTCGTCGTCCCGTTCTCGTCCACCTCCGCCGGGGTGCGGGCGGTGCTCGGCGTCGAGGCGCTCGCCGCGGGGGTGGCGCAGCTTCCCGCCGGAGCGGACCGCTGACCGCCGTGGCGCGCCGTACCGCCGTGGCCCACCGTCTCGCCGCGGCCCGTCGCCGCGCCGTGCGCGGTCGGGCCGGCGCGGACCCCGGCGCCACCGCCTCCGGGGTCCGGCGCGGCCGGCCCGTCCGTCCCGTGGGCACAGTCGCGCTGCTGGTCACGCTGCTGGCGGGCCTGGTCGTGTCGATCGGGGCGGCCGTCACCGTCGGGCCGGCCGACATCCCCGTGTCGACGGTCTGGGCCGTCGTGGCCGACCGCCTGGGCCTGGCCCACGCCGACGTGCCGCTGCTGCGCGAGCACATCGTCTGGCGGCTGCGCCTGCCCCGGGTGCTCGGCGCTGCGGTGGTGGGCGCCGGGCTGGCGGCCGTCGGGGCGGTGACGCAGACCGTCACCCGCAACCCGCTGGCCGACCCGTACCTGCTCGGGGTCTCCTCCGGGGCGTCGCTCGGCGCGGTCGCGGTGCTCGTCCTCGGCGTCGGCGGCGGGGTCGCGGCGCTCACCGGGGGCGCCTTCACCGGCGCGCTGGCCGCGTTCGCCGTCGTGGCGGTGGTGGCCGGCAGGCGGGCCGCGCTGGCGCCCACCCGGGTGGTGCTGGCCGGGGTCGCCGTCGCGCAGCTGTGCGGGGCGGCGACGTCGTTCGTCATCGTCTGGGTCGCCGACCCGCACGCCACGCAGAGCATCACCTTCTGGCTCTCCGGCTCGCTGGCCCGCGTCGACTGGGCCGCCCTGGCCTGGGTGGTACCGGTGCTGGCCGCCGTGCTCACCCTCGTGGCGGCGTACGCCCGCACGCTCAACGCCTTCGCCTTCGGCGAGGACGCCGCCGAGACCCTCGGCGTGCCCGTCACCCGGGTCCGGTGGCTGCTGCTGGTCGCCACCGCGCTGCTCACCGCGGCGCTGGTCGCCATCAGCGGCGCGGTGGGTTTCGTCGGGCTGATCCTGCCGCACGCCGCCCGGTTCCTCACCGGCGCGGACCACCGGCGCCTGCTGCCCGTCGTCGTCCTCGCCGGCGCGATCTTCATGGTCTGGGTGGACACCGCCGCGCGGACCCTGTTCGTGCCCCGCGAACTGCCGGTGGGCGTGCTGACGGCGCTGCTCGGGGTGCCCGCCTTCGTGGTCCTGCTGCACCGGGCGCAGCCGGCCGACTCGCGGCGACCCCGGGGACGGTGGGCCGGGCACCGGAAGGCGCGCGACTGATGCTCACCGTCACCGACGTGTCCTGGGCCGTCGCGGCCCGGCGGGTCCTCGACGACGTCACCTGCGCCGTGCCGGCGGGCAGCCTCGTCGGGCTGCTCGGCCCCAACGGCTGCGGCAAGACCACCCTGCTGCGGATCGTCGCCCGGCTCGCCGCGCCCGACAGCGGACGGGTCACCGTCGGCGGCGACGACGTCGCCGCCCTGCCCCGTGCCGCGCTGGCGCGCCGCGCCGCGCTGCTCGCCCAGCACGCCGACACCGACCTGGACCTCACCGTCGGGGAGGTGGTGCTGCTCGGCCGTACCCCGCACCGACGCTCGCGATGGTCGGACAGCGACGCCGACCGCGCCGCCGCGGCCGACGCGCTGACCCGGGTCGACCTCGACGGGTACGCCGATCGTCGCTGGCACACCCTCTCCGGCGGCGAACGGCAGCGGGTCCAGCTGGCCCGCGCGCTCGCCCAGCAACCGCTCCTGCTGCTACTCGACGAGCCCACCAACCACCTCGACATCGGCCACCAGTTGCAGCTGCTGCACCTGGTCCGCCGCACCGGGGTCACCACCCTCGCCGCGCTGCACGACCTCAACCTGGCCGCCATGTTCTGCGACACGGTGGTCGTCCTGGCCGCCGGCCGGGTCGTCGCCGCCGGCCCGCCCGCCGAGGTCCTCACACCCGGGCTGCTCGCCGACGTCTACGGCGTCCAGGCCGACGTGGCGACGCACCCCGGCACCGGGCGGCCCACCATCACCTACCACCCGCCCGCGTCATGACCCGGCACGTGCCGCCGGGCTCGACCGGGACCAAGGAGTCGGACATGACCGACGCACCGGGCTGTCTGGTCACCGTGTGCCGGGACTGCTGCTGCGGCAGCACCCGCAAACACCCCGCCGTCGACCACGACGCGCAGCTGCGGCGACTGCGGGCCGCGCTGCCGGCGCCGCACCGGGTACGCGTCAGCGCCTGCCTCGACCTCTGCGCGCAGTCCAACCTGGTCGTCGTCCACCCCGCGCCGCCGGCGCGACGGGCCGGCGCGCGGCCGGTCTGGTTCGGCCTCGTCCTGCACGACTCCGTGGTCGACGACATCACCGCCTGGGTGCGCGCCGGCGGGCCGGGCGTCGCGCCGCTGCCCGCCGCACTGGAGCTGTCGGTGGTCACTCCGGTGCTCCCCACCGGTGGGTGAGGCGGTCGGGGCTGCCCGGGCCGTCGTGCCGACGACCTGACTTTCGTGGGTGACGACGCAGGTGGTGGGCTTTGTAGCCTGGGCCGCGTGGCAGGTTGGTGGCGCGGCGGGCGGCGGCGGTGGCGGCCCTTTCCCCGGTCCGGCGGGCCGCCCTCCGGCGGGTGGGCCGGATCATGGGTGACGGTCCTGTCCGACGTGTCGCTCTGGGCGGTCCTGTCGGCGCCGATCGCCTGGGACCTGGTCGTCGCCCCGACCGGCCCGTACGCCGGCTGGCGGCTGGCGGGCTCGCTCCTGCTGATGGCCCTCGCGGTGGTGGTCAGCCGGCACCACCCGACGGTCTCCCTGCTCATCGTCGTGGTGCCGACCGCGTTCGAGGGCAACTTCGTGTTCGCCGTTCCGGTGATGAGCTACCTGGTGGGTCTGCGGATGCCCCGGGCCCGCCCGGCCGCGTACACGTTCGCGGCGATCGCGGCGGGCGGGACCGCGCTGACGGTCGGCGTCCTCGGCTCGGGCGTGACCACCTGGTTCTTCCTCACCACCACCCTGCTCTTCGTCGGGGTGTTCCCCTGGCTGGTCGGCCGCTACCGCCGCCAGCAGCGGGCGCTCGTCCACGCCGGCTGGGAACACGCCGACCTGCTCGAACGGCAGCAGCGCGCCGCCGCCGAGCGGGTCCGGATGCGGGAGCGGGCCCGCATCGCGCAGGACATGCACGACTCCCTGGGCCACGACCTGGCGCTGATCGCCTTGAAGGCCGGCGGGCTGGAGCTGGCCACCGATCTCGACGAGCGGCACCGGCGGGCGGCGGGGGAGCTGCGTGCCAGCGTCACCGCCGCGACCGAGCAGCTCGCCCAGATCATCGGCGTGCTCCGCGAGGACGGCGCGCCGGCTCCGACCCGGCCGGCCGCCGAAGGTGTCGGCGACCTGGTGGGGCGGGCCCGCGACGCCGGGATGCCGGTCCGGCTCAGCGGGGGCGGGCTCGACGCGCCGGCACCGCCGATGGTTGAGCGGGCGGTGTACCGGGTGGTCCAGGAGGCGCTGACCAACGCCACCCGACACGCGCCGGGCGCCGCCGTGACCGTCGTGCTGACCCGCTCGGCCGAGCAGACGGTGGTGAGCGTGGTCAACGAGCCGTCGCCGGGTGGTCTGCTGCCCGGCGTGTCCTCGACGGGTTCCGGCCTGCTGGGCCTGCGGGAGCGGGTACGGCTGGCCGGTGGTGCGCTGAGCGCCGGGCCACGAGGCGGCGGTTTCGAGGTCACCGCCCGCCTGCCCCACGCCGCCGGTGCCGCGTCGGTCGACGCCGACGAGGGCGTACGTCCGGCCCGGCCGGCGTCGGCGACCAGGTTGCGTGAGGCGCGGCGGCGGGTGCGGCGCAGCCTCGTGGTCGCGGTGACCGCCCCGGTGGTGGTCGCCGGCGTGCTGTCACTGGCCTACTACCCGTTCGCCACCTTCGACGCGGTCCTCGCTCCGGCGGACTTCGACCGGATGCGGATCGGTCAGTACCGCACCGAACTGCGGGGCATGCTGCCGGACCGCCAGGTCGTCGAACGGCCGGACCCGGCGGACTGGCCGCTGCCCCCGGGTGCCTCCTGCGAGTTCTACACGGACGGCAACTTCCCCCTCGGCCAGGCCGCCTACCGGCTCTGCTTCGTCGAGGGTCGGCTGCTGACCAAGGACCGGATGTCCGACTGACGGCGGCCGGCGACGACCCGGCCCGCCCGGCCGCCAGCTCGTCGCCGCGATGCGTACCCGCGCGGGTCGAATGTGACGCCGGCCCGGTGGACGGCGCCGGGTGACGGCGGTCGCGTCGGACCGCCGCCACCCGGCCCCGGATCAGGCGTCCCGGGACCGCAGCACCGCGTAACCGGCGAGCATCGCGGCGAGGGCCCACGCGGCGAGCAGGGCGAGGCCGGCCGCCGGCGGGTACGGGTCGGTGTCGCCGCTCATGAAGTGGGATCCGGCCACCCCTGGCAGCCCGTCGACGAGCCGGTTGACGAACTCGATGTCGAGGGCGCCGAGCGCGATCGGCACCACCATGAGGATCATGAACACGGTGGTCAGCGTGCCGACCGCGCTGCGCAGCGCCGTCCCGAGCCCGAGGGTGAAGACGCTGATCAACGACAGGTACGCGGCCACCGCCAGCACGTCGCCGACGGTTTCCGCCGCCCGGAACCGGCCCCACTCGCCGAGCACCGGGTCGGCGACGGCGGAGCCCAGCGCGGCGAGCAGCGCGCCCACGACGAACGTGACCACGGCGACCACGGCGGTCTTCGCCAGCAGCAGCCGGCCCCGCGACGGGGTCCACTGCAGCGTGCTCCGGATCGTGCCGGTCGCGTACTCGGCGGTGATCACCAGCATCGCCAGCGCGATCACCGTGAACTGCGCCAGGAGGACGGAGCTGATCGCGACGGTACCGACACCGACCACCCCCGGGTCGTCGGCGGGGTCGGAGTTGGTGTTCTCGTTGACCACGTAGATGGCCTCCTGCCCGGCTGCCGCCGCCATCAGCAGGGCGCTGGCGAGCAGGTTCCACCAGACCGAGCGCACCGACCAGAGCTTGGTCCACTCGCTGGCGATCGCGCCGGTCAGGCCGCCGCCGGTCGCATCGCCGCGCCGGGTCGACCGGCCGGCGGGCAGGGTCGTCGTGGCCGTCGTCATGCCCGTGCCCCCGATCCGGTCGCCAGGGCCCCGTACTCGACGTCGTCGGCGGTCAGTTCCATGTACGCCTCCTCCAGTGACGCCTCGCGCACGCTCAACTCGTGCAGGCGTACGCCGATCTCGTGCGCCAGGTCGCCGACCTGCTCGACGCCGGCACCGGTGACGACGAGTGCGCCGTGGTCCTCCTGCTCGACCGCGACGCCCGCCGCGACGAGCCGGCGCCGCAGCTCGGCCAGGCCGGCCGGTTGGGGGCTGCGCACCAGCACCGCCGTCGACGAACTGCCCCCGATGACCTCGGCGATCGGGGCGTCGGCGATGAGCCGGCCCTTGCCGACCACCACGAGTTGGTCGGCGGTGAGCTGCATCTCGCTCATCAGGTGGCTGGAGACGAAGACGGTCCGACCCTCGGCTGCCAGGGACCGCATGAGTTCGCGGACCCAGCGCACCCCGTCCGGGTCGAGCCCGTTGACCGGCTCGTCGAACATGAGCACCCCCGGGTCGCCGAGGAGGGCGCCGGCGATGCCGAGGCGCTGGCCCATGCCGAGGGAGTACGCGCCGGCCCGCTTGCCGGCGACGTTGGCCAGGCCCACCGTGGCGAGCACCTCGTCCACCCGTCGAGTGGGGACGCCGTTGCTGCGGGCCATCGCCAGCAGGTGGTTGCGGGCGCTCCGCCCCGGGTGCACCGCCTTGGCGTCGAGCAGCGCACCGACCTCGCGCAGCGGGTGCCGCAGGGTCGCGTACCGCCGGCCGCCGACGAGCGCCTCGCCGGCGGTGGGCCGGTCCAGACCGACGATCATGCGCATCGTGGTGGACTTCCCCGCACCGTTCGGGCCGAGGAAACCGGTGACCCGGCCCGGCGTGATGTCCAGGGTCAGGTTGTCGACGGCTGTCGTCGCGCCGAAACGTTTCGTCAACCCGCGTAGTGTGATCATGTTTCTCCCGGTGGATGTGCCATCTCGCGTCGACGGTAGGAATCCGCCGGGTGCGGCACAGCCGCCGATCGGCACCGGCCGGACCTGACGAAAGTCAGGACCCGGGTACGCCCGCCGTCGAGAAGCGCGGGGCCGGGACGGTGGCCCGTGGCCGTCCCCGAGGGCCAGCACTTCACCTTCACCGACCACCAGGTGCTGCTGCCGCAGCTCGCCGCGGCGTTTCCGCTGCCGGAGGGACTCGTCGCCGGCCTGATCGGCACCGTCGACCCGGGCCGGATCGTCACCTCCCAACGCGTCTACCTCACCGCCTTCTTCGACCAGCACCTCCGTCAGCGACCCCGGGCGCTGCTCGACCGCCCGTCGCCGAGGCACCCCGACGTCACCTTCGTCCGCTGACCAACCGTCGAGGACGCCGCCGGCCCGTCAGGGCGGGCCGGCGGCGTCCTCGGGCCCTACGCCCCAGCGCCTGCCAGGCGGGAACGGCGCTGTCCGTCGTCGCTCAGGCCCGACCCACCTGGACCTTCGTCGACGTCGACGTCGACGTCGCCGCCGACGCCGCGGGGCGTTGCGGCACCACCACGAGCCCGTGGTTGTAGTTGGCCATCAGCAGATCCTTCAGGCCGTCGTCGTTGATGTCGGCCACCGCGAGACCGCGTGGGGTGAAGGAGCTGGCGGGCGGCAGCTGGGAGACGCGGAACTCGTTGCCCAGCCAGCCGTCCGGCCGTTGCAGCAGGACGCCCGCCGAGCTCCAGCCGCCGTGGGTGATGGCGACATCGTCACGACCGTCGTTGTTCACGTCGGCGATCGCGATCGCGTCCGGCACCTCGTAGACCGGGTAGCGGATCCACCGTCCGAGCACGCCTGCGCCGTCGTGGGTGAGCACCTGCACCTGGGCGTCCGGCGCGTTGCCGGACACGGTGACGACGACGTCCTTCCTGCCGTCCCCGGTCACGTCGCCGACGGCCATGGAACCGACCACGCGCAGGTACCCGGCGGGAGCCTGGTACCCCACCGGGTCGGCGAACGATCGAGGCGCCGTCTGGGTACTGATCCGGATCAGTTGCCCGAGCTGCACCACCAGGTCCGGCCGGCCGTCCCCGGTCATGTCGACCACGTCCAGCACGAAGCCGCGGTGCGGCGAGACGAGAGCCGCGGGCGCGAAGCCACCGGTGTCGTCGCCGTACCGCACGAGGACGCCGTTGTCGCTCACCGCGACGATGTCCGTGCGGCCGTCGCCGTCCAGGTCGCAGAGCTTGAGGTCGATCAGGTCGTCGGCGAACGACAGGTGCTCGGCGGTGGAGAGCCCGGTTCCGGTACGGCGGAACACGTCGACCCCGTCGCCCGTCGCGACGACCAGTTCGTTGGCGCCGTCGCCGTCCACGTCGCCGATGACCGGGTACATGCTGCCGCCGGTGGGCGTCGACATCGCCACCTGCTGCCTCAGCACGAGCTGGTTCTCCGCCTCCTGCATGAACAGGAACGCGGAGTGGTCGTGGGCGTCGTCGGAGTACTCGGTCGTCGTGACCACCACGTCGGAGAGCCCGTCGCCGGTCAGGTCGCCGGCGGCGACGGCTTCCTCCCGGGAGCCGAGCTTCAGCCACGAGGGGCCGTCGAAGAGCACCGAGCCGTACGGCTGGGTGACCACGGGCGCGGCGTCGCCGGACGCGCTCGCCCCGGCCGGTTGCCAGTCGTACCCCTGGAACTGCGCGTAGACCGGCTTCGGGGTCCATCCGCTGCCGTCGACCATGGCGATCGCCGTGCCGTCGGTGCCGTGGACGTTGGCGAACGCGACCGCGCCGCCCGCGGACATGAACACCACCTCACCGCCGGGAATCCGGCCGTCCGCGTAGCGCACGTTCGCGATGAGCAGGATCCGCTGCCCCTGCTCCACCGAGCCCGGTGACACGGTGACCGTCGTCGTCGTGGCTGGGCCGGTGTAGACCCGTACGGCGTCGGACGTGGCCGTGGCGCCGCCCGCGGCGACCGCCCGGATCCAGTAGACGTAGCGGGTGGCGACCGTGAGGCCGGTGTCCGCGTACTCGGTCGACGTCGTGGTGCCGACCACCGTCTCCACCGGTGCCGCGCTGCTCAGGCGGACGATCTCGTATCGCGCGGCGCCGGACACGGCCTGCCAACGCAGGGTCATGCTCGTCTCCGCCGCGGTCGCCCGCACGTTGACGGGCTTCGGGAGCGAGGTCAGCACCGACGCCTCGGTCGAGTCGCCCGACGCCCGCTTGTCGGAACGGGACCGCACCACGTAGTAGTACGTCGTCTCCGGCGCGACGGTGTCGTCGACGTAGGACGTCCCCGTGGCCGTTCCCACCGGTGCGTACGGGCCACCCGACACGGTTCCGCGCCGTACCTCGTAGCTGCTGGCACCGGCCGCGGCCGACCAGCTCACCTCGACCCGGGACGCGGAAACCGCCGCCGCGCTGACCGAGGCCGGTGGCGTCAAGGCCGCCGCGAACGCCGGTGTGGTGGACGCCGGCACCGCGAGCAGAGCCGTCAGCAGGACCATCACGACGCGGCCTGGCCGTCGCTTCTGCGACAACATGCACCCTCCAGATCCCGGGGATTCCGTCGTACGCAACAGCGCTGACGCATACGAGAACGTCACTGCCGACGCGGGTCCACCGCCGGCATCCGCGGGACCTCAGTCAGGTGGCCGGGCGGCCAGGCGTGCGACGGGGATGGGGCTGGCCGTACCTCGAAAGACTCCGGGCAGCCTCACTGCGGCGGGCTGAAACGCGGGCTTTGCTGGAGCCATGCAGAAAGATCGCGGGGTCGCCCGGAACCCGGGCGGCGGTGACATGATCCGGTTGGATGGCGTCAGCAAGCGGTACGGGTCGGGCAACGCCAAGGTGACGGCGTTGGACGAGGTGACGGTGGGTTTCGCCAGCGGCACCCTCACCGCCGTCATGGGCCCGTCCGGCTCCGGCAAGAGCACGTTGCTGCAGTGCGCGGCCGGGCTGGACCGGCCGACAGCCGGCAGGGTCTGGCTGGCGGACAACGACCTCGGCCTGATGTCCGAGACCGAACTGACTCTGCTGCGTCGCGATCGGATCGGCTTCGTCTTCCAGTCTTTCAACCTGCTCCCGTCGTTGACCGTCGAGCAGAACGTGGCACTGCCGCTGCGGCTGGCCGGCCGTCGACCGAGCCGGTCGGAAATCCGGGCGGTGCTGGCCGGCGTCGGGCTGGTCGACCGGCACCGGCATCGACCCGCCGAGTTGTCCGGCGGGCAGCAGCAGCGGGTGGCGATCGCGCGGGCGATCGTCACCCGGCCGCAGGTGCTGTTCGCCGACGAGCCGACCGGCGCGCTGGACTCGGCAACCGGCCGGGACGTCCTGCGGCTGCTGCGGGAGCTGGTCGATCGGGACGGGCAGACGATGGTGATGGTGACCCACGACCCGATCGCCGCCGCGTACGCCGACCGGGTGGTCTTTCTGGCGGACGGCCGGCTCGCCGACGAGTTGGCGCAGCCCGACGCCCGGTCGGTCGTCGAGCGGATGGCCGGGCTGGAAACGGCCGGCGCATGCTGACCCTGTCCCTTCAGACGCTCAGGGCGAGGTGGACCACGTTCGTCGGGTCGTTCCTGGCCCTCGCTCTCGGGGTGTGCCTGCTGACCATCACCGGTCTCAGCCTGGCGGCGACCCTCGGACGCGATCAGGCAACCGACTGGTACGCCAACGCCGACCTGGTCGTCACCGGCAGCAACACGGTGACGGTCACCTACGGCGCCGGCGACACGGCGGTCCAGGAGACGACAACGACAGCCGACGCGGCCCCGGTACCGGCCGACATCCCGGCGCGCATCGCCGCCATGAGCGGGGTCGACGAGGTGGTGGTCGACCGTCGGGTCCCGGTGCACGTGGACGGCTGGGACGGCTACGCCCGACCCTGGTCCAGCGCCGCGATGCACCCGTACCCCCTCCTTGCCGGCGGTCCACCGACAAGCGGCGAACACGTCGTGCTGGGCAGCGCGGCCTCCGCGTCGCCCGGAGAACGCATCGTCGTGCAGACCCCCGCCGGTCCCCGCGCGATGACCGTCGCGGGCGTGGTGGACGACGACGCGGGCGCCATCTATCTCAGCGACGACACGGTCAACGAGTTGGCCGGCGGTCGCATCGAGGCCGTGGCGATCCGGGTGGCCGACGGCGCCAGGGCGGCTGACCTGGCGCAGCGGATCTCCCGGCCCGGCCTGCGGGTGCTGACGGGAGACGCCCGATCCCTCGCGGAACCCGACCGCGACGGCGACAAGCTCGCCTTCGCCTCCTCGCTCCTCGGCTCCACCACCGGCGTGGCCGCTTTCGTCTCGGTCTTCGTCGTGGCCGGAACGTTCTCGTTCGCAGTCGTGCAGCGCCGGCGGGAGTTCGCCCTGCTGCGGACCGCCGGGGCCACGCCTCGGCAACTGCGGCGGCTGGTGCTCGGCGAGGCACTGGCGGTGGGCGTGCTGGCGTCGGCCACCGGCGGCGCGCTGGGGACCATCGTGGCGGCACCGTTCGCCTCCTGGCTCGCCCGGGTCGGCCTCGCGCCACCCGGCTTCACCGCGCGGCCCGTGTGGTGGCCACTGGTTGCGGCGATGGGCGTGGGGCTGCTCGTCGCCCTGACCGGGGCCATGGTCGCCGCGCGGCGGGCGGCGCGGGTGCGGCCCCTTGATGCGATGCGGGAGGCGGCAGTCGATCGGCGGGTGATGACCGTCGGACGGTGGATCTTCGGGCTGCTGAGCCTTGCCGGTGCCGGAGCCCTGCTGGCGGTCGTGCCCGCCAGCGGACCCGACGGGCTGGGCCTGCTCCTGGTCGATGCGCAGCTCGCGCTGATCGCGGCGGCGTTGCTGGCCCCGGTGCTCGTTCCACTGTTCGTCCGGGTGGTCGGTTGGCCGCTGGCCGGCAGCACCGGGCAGCTCGCCCGCTGCAACGCCCTCGCCGCCAAGCGGCGCACGGCGTCGACGGCCACCCCGATACTGGTCACCATCGGTCTCGCCGCCACCACCCTGGCGGCTACCGCGACCCTGTGGGAGACACAGCAGCGGTCGGCCCAGGACCGCATCACCGCCGCCACGGTGGTCACCCCCGCCAGCTCCGCCGGAATCGGGGAGGCCACGGTGGTCGCCCTCGGGCAGCAGCCCGGGGTACGCGCCGCCGTTCCGGTCCGGAGCGGGGAGGCGTACGTCCGACGCGGTGACCTGATCGAGGGCTTTCCGGTGATGTACGTCGGCCCCGGCGTGACCGAAGTGCTGAACCTGCCCACCCTCGCCGGCTCGGTCGATGCCGTCCACCAGTACGGCGGCACCGATGGCAAGCCCGTGCCGGTGGCGGTGAGCCGGTCCGCGAAGTGGTCGCTCGACGAGGTCGTCTCGATCTGGCTGGCTGATGGCACACCCGTCCGGCTGCGGGTGGCGGCGGTGCTCGACGATTCGCTCGATCTGGACCGGACGCTGCTACTGCCCTGGGACTTCGGCCGGCAGCACGGCCCTCGCCGTGGCGCAGACGCGGTCTATCTCGCCCGCGACTCCACAGTGGCCCGCGGCGACGCCGAGCTCGACCGGGTCGCCGCCGCAGGCGGCTCCACGATCGTCCCCGTGGCCGACCACGTGTCGGCGGCCCACGCCGAACAGGACCGGATGAACCGCCTCGCCCTCCTGGCGCTGCTCGGCATGGCACTGCTCTGCGCCACGATCTCCATCGCGAACACACTGATCATGGCGGCCGCCGATCGGAGGCGAGAGTTCGCCCTGCTCCGGCTGGCCGGCGCCACGCCGCGGCAACTGCTGCGGACTGTCGCCACCGAGGCGGCGCTGATCGCGGTTGCGGCAACCGCTCTGGCCGGGACCCTGGCGGCCGGCACGCTCGTCGGTCTGCGGGCCACGCTGGTCCCGCTGACCCCGCACCCGCAGATCGTCGTGCCATGGGCAACCATCGGCGCGATCACCGCCGTCTGCCTCGGCGTCGCCGTCCTCGCCAGCTTGGCACCCGCCGCGCTGGCGCTGCGGACACCGGCCGCCCGGCTCGCCGCAGCGCGAGAATGAACCGGGTGTTCGAGCTGCTCCGGCCTGGGCCGACGGGGTCCGGACCTGCCAGAAGACGGGCAAAGTAAACAGGTCAAACCCCACCCTTGACCGGCTCCGCTCCTTCATGGATGACGCAGGAGAGCCATGATCGGACGGCACGGCACCGCGCCACGCGGCAGATCGCGCACACTCGTGGTAGGCGGGCTCGCGCGCCTCACATCCGGGATTCAACACGTCGACCTCGCGGCCCGGCGCGGCCGGGTCGAAGCCGTGTTCCACCAGCCAGCGGATCGCCAACAGGCTTCGCATAGACGTGCCGCCGTCAGCTGACGGCGCTGGACAAGGAGTCGCTCAACGCGCTCGGGCGGCCGGCCTCGACGATCAAGCGCGAAATCGACGACCACGCCAGGGACACCCTCCTCGTGGCGTGGCGCAGGCTGGCTACGGTACCGACGGCGCCACTGCCGTGGATGCTCGGCGTGCCAGGCAACCGTGACGGCGGTGCAGATGATTTTCTTCATGCGAGTTCGGGCCGGGGGTAAGTGGGCCGAGGGGCTCAGGCGTGTACGGGACGTGGGACACGAGCAAGCACAGTTCGCAGAGTTCTATCGGGTCCACCGGGCCGCCTGCGCGCGGGCGGTGGTGGCCAGCACGGGCGACCGCGAGGGCGCTGAGGACCTGGTGGCAGAGGCGTTCACCAGGGCCTGGATGTCCTGGCGGAAGGTCAGCCGGCACCCGGCTCCCCAGGCGTGGGTGGTGCGTACCGCCCTGAACGCGCGGGTGTCGGCCTGGCGGCGCCGTCGCCGCGAGGTCGCCCTGGCTGACGGGCACGACGTGGCGGTCGGCCAGGACGCCGGGGGCGTGGACGCGGCGCTGATGGCGGCGCTGCGACGGCTGCCTGCCCGCCAGCGAGAGGTGATCGCGCTGCGGGCGTTCCTGGACCTGGACACCGAGACCACCGCTCAGGTGCTCGGCATCGCTGCGGGAACTGTCACCGCTCACCTGTCCCGGGCCGTCGCGACGCTGCGCGGCCAGCTGATACCCGCCGAGACTCAGGAGATCAAGCAGTGAGAGACCAAGACGTACTGCGTGCGGTGGCGGACGGCCTGTCCGGCCTGGACATGGATCGCCCGGCGGAGGACATCATCGCCGCGGGCAATACGCGGCGCCGACGGCGGCTGGCCGCAGTGACCGCGGCCGGGGTGATGCTCGCCGGGCTGGCCCTGGCCGTGCCGGCGCTCACCGGCTCGGGACCCGCCTCGCCGCCGTCCGCGGAGCGGCCGGCCAGCATGGCTCCGACGCAGCTGGTCGCCTTCTCCGTGGCCAGCAAGCCCAACGGGACGGTGCTGCTCACCCTGTCGAAGAAGCAGGTCGCCGACCCGGAGGCGGTTCGAAAGGCGCTGTCCGAAGCCGGCGTGCCGGCGGAAGTCAGGGTCGGCTCAATCTGCCACTCCGTGCCCGCGCCCCGACTTGATGATCGGATCTTCCCCTCGCATAGCGAGGCGGATGCGAACACTCTCCTGGTGATCAACCCGTCGGCCATTCCGAAGGGCGCGGTGGTGAGCATCGGGTACAAGGAATCCCACGGCCCGGTCGTGTTCGGCCTGGCCTGGAAGAACCGGATGACCTGCAGCAACATGTGATCATGCTGGCCGCCGTATCCCCTCGTCGAGCGGCTCCGGCGGCAGCGAGCCGCACGACATTGATCGCACACCCGCCACCGCTGAAGACGCTCATCGGCGTGCGGTGCGGACCGCTCAGGTCCGCACCGCAC
>NZ_JBVJGT010000004.1:271963-285377 GCF_055587185.1 Micromonospora sp. NPDC048040
GGCGCTTATCCCCCGCGGCGACACCCTCCCCACCCCCAACCCCCCCCCCCCCCCCCCCCCCCCCCCCCCCCCCCCCCCCCCCCCCCCCCCCCCCCCCCCCCCCCCCCCCGCGCCAGTTCTGCGCGCCCGAAATCCGGCGTGTTCCGTCGGGAACGAGGAATCAACACGCATCGCCGAACCGAAACAGTGGGGCTCCTGCGGCAGGGCCATTGCTCTCCAGCGGATGCCAAGCCCGGTCAACCCGTGCCAACGCGGGTCACCGCAGCCGACCGCCGGTCGCCAACCCGGGTTCGTGTGCACGGGGTGTGGCTTTGGGCTGGGAGAACGGGGGTGCGGAGAACGTGGGTGAACGTGGGCCACTCCCTGCCACCCCAGGTGAACGCCCCGGTCGCTAGACTAGGCCGTCGCGCCCTCGTAGCTCAGGGGATAGAGCAACGGTTTCCTAAACCGTGTGTCGCAGGTTCGAATCCTGCCGGGGGCACCTCGAAGATCGGCCAAACGCCATCTGAGCAGCGGATACGTCACCGCGTCGATCACTCGTCCTGTGCGGTGGTGTGCGGCCCGGAGCCGCCGTTTGTCGCTGCCCACGGACTATTCACGGATTGGTCTTGGCCCGTGATGTGAGGCGTTCTTGCAGCTCGCAGCCTGTACCCGGGCACTGCTACATCAGTCTTCGGGGGGAGCGCGGACGGAGCTTCGCTGCTGCTAGGTGGCCTCCCGTGCGATTCACGTGCGATAAGGGGCGGCCGTCAGTGGGATCCGGGGTCAACCAGGGGCGGACCGGGCAGGCGGGATTTCGGTGCGCGACGCAGAAGCGCCGACCGGCGTTTCCGCTGGTCGGCGCTTCAGGAGTCCGGCGAAGGCGATGTGGCCAGGCGGGGCCAAACCCTCTACCTTCCGATTTCGGTCGGAAGGTCCGATGGGCTGCCCGTAGGTTAGGCCAGTTGTCGGGCGCGGGTGGCGGTGACCGTCGCGGTGCCGCTGTTGGACAGGCCGGAGATCAGGTGTGCCTGGTAGGTGCCGTTCGGCAGCACGGTCCACAGGTCCGGGGTGCCGTCGCCGTTGATGTCGGCGGCCTGCAGCGTGCTGATCGCGACGCCGGTGTTCCAGTTCGCCGCCACCTGGTACTGGGTGTGGGTGAGCGTGCCGGTGCCGTCACCGTTGTCGACCATGGTGACCCCGGTCCACAGGTACAGGTCACCGGTGCCGGCGTTGCGCAGGAAGAGCGCAATCCCTGAGGCGGTTTCGGTGCTGGCGAGGCTCCAGTTCTGCCAGTCGGTCCCGCCGGTCGGCGTGGGGTTGGTCAGCCCGGTGACGCCGTAGTAGAGGCCCGGCGCATGATAGTTGGGGTGGTAGCCGAGCCGGTAACCATTGGTGGCGTCACCGGCGATGCCGAGCAGATCCGGGATGCCGGTGTCGACGCCGTCAGCCTGGAACGCGTTCACCAGCATCAGCGGGATGTTGCCGTTGGCATCGACGAGGTAGTCGCGGCTGATGTTTGCCGTGTTGCCGCTGACCGGGTCGAGCATCGAGCCGTCGCCGGCGCCCTTGATGAAGGCGGCGCCGCCAGCGTAGACCCCGCTCGGGTAGTAGACGAGGAAGCCCTCCTCGGTGCCGCCGAAAAATCGGCCGGTGGTGGCCTGTCCGCCGTCGAACTCGGTCGGCAACCAGGTGCCGCCGAAGCCGTTGCCGCGCAGGCCGATGTTGGTGGCCGGAGTTTGCACCCCGCCGGTGCCGACGCCGGTCTTGTGGGACTTGACGCCGAGTGCGGACCAGACGCCGGAGCCGAGACCGGTGCCCGGACCGCCGACGGCGACCAGGTCGGGCACCCCGTCGCCGTTGAGGTCCTTGTCGACCGGGCCGGTGGTGACGGTGGGCGTGGGTTTCGTCGCGGCCTGGGCTGGCAGGGCCGGGGCGAGCGCGGTCAGCGCGAGCGCCACGGGCGCGGTCCAGGCGAGCACGCGACGGGTACTGAAGGATTTCGTCAAGGGTGCCCCCGTCCTGTAGGTGGTTGCCGCTCGGACGGTACTGGACGACGGCAACTGCCACGGCCCCGTTTCGTCCGGGCTTCGGGTCAATGTAGGAGTTGGCTGTACAGCCATTGGTGCGGCCAAGCCGGCCGACAGGCGCTGTCAGGGGACGACTGGCGGCTACAAGGCGAGCAGGTCAGCGGCAGGGATCAACACCGGCCGACAGCAGTCTTGATCTTTGCAGGGCAGGGGTCGACTACTTGTACCTGCGCGCTTGCGGGGCCCCGCCCCTGCGGGCGGCCTCGGGCGGTCCGCAGCGCCTCATGTCAGGTCACGGCCCATTCACGGACTGGTCTTGACCAGGTGGCCCGAAGGATGAATCGTCGGTGCAGACCAGCGGCCCGCACCCGGCCCGGCCGTACACCGTTCCTAATCCGTGTGTCGCAGGTTCGAATCCTGCCCTGGTGACGAGAGCCCAGCCGACCGCACCGCGGTGCGTCCCGTCAAACAGCTTGCCTCCCGTGCGACGTCGCCGACACCATGGGCCGCATGCGGATCGAGACTCGCTCCCTGATTGCCGACGACTGGCCCCGACTCTGGCCGATGTTGAAGGACATGGGCGTGAACGGTGAGCACCCCGACGCCCAACGCGAGCGGTACGTCCAACTGGTCGCGGACCCCCGATGGGTCATCCTTGGCGCGGATGCCGACGGCGAACTGGCGGGATACGCGGCTGTCCAGGACCACGGTCCGCACCTTCGATCGGGCGACGATCACCGGGTCGCCCGACTGCACGATCTCTATGTGCGTCCCGACCTTCGTTTGGGCGGGGTGGGACGCGCCTTGATGACGGTGGTGTCGCGGTGGGCGAGACAACGGGTGCGGTATCTGGAGTGGCAGGCTCACCGGGAACGGGCAGCGCCCTTCTACGAACGCCTCGGATACAAGGGCGAGCCATGTCCTCAGCCCGACTACCCGACGTTCGAAATTGACTTCCGGTCGACCTCCGGCGCTGGGGCTGGAGCATCCGCCGGGCCTTTCCCCGGCCGGTGACCGCGAGGGGCAGCGGCCATGAGAGGTACCGTTTGCAGTCCTCCGCAGGACAAGTGCCACGACCCGGGGCGCCCTGGGCGGCCTTGTTCCCCAGCTCGGAGTGCGGAGGGGCCGCAGTCACACCGACGGGAAGGCCCTGTTGCCGTCCGCCAGTCAGGCTTGCTCTCAATCTCATGGTCGCGCGAGTGCCCGCTCCACGCCTCGGCGCATCCGTTGCGATGCACCCGGTAGGCCATGCAGGCGGCGAACCTCATGAGGCTCCAGCTCTCGTCGACCAGCTAGCGCGATCGCTGCGGCATACGGCCTGGCATCGGGTTGACGTAGCAGGACTTCGATCTCCTGTAGGACCTTGAGCAGGACGCCTCGGTCCGCGTGTGGGTGTTGGGCGACGAGCCGGAGCAGGTGGTGGCGATCCCACCGGTCGAACTCGCCACCGAGCAGCTCGGTCAGGGTTGCCGCGCCGGTGCGGATGTCCTTGGCGACGGCCAGCCGCACGAACGAGTAGGGGCTACGGGCAAGGGTGTGCAGCCCGTCCTGGCCGATTCGTGGGTCCGAGACGAGGTCCAGATGGTCCCGCGGTGTGCGTACGTGTGGAAGCAGCGTGTCGATATCCGGCATCCGCTCCCTCGCCGCGTCGCTCAACCGGTATCAAGGGCGCTTCGCGTCGCTCCGCGACGGTCTGCGGCAACCTCGACCCCTGTCCGCACAGATACGTATCAGACTTCGATTCGGAGCCAGTCGTTGCCAGCGCGAAGCCAGAGACCGCCGTCGCGGCCCTGACCACAGTGCAGGACAACACGGCCGGGCACCCGCATCTTGCGCCGGTCGGTCACGCGCCAGGCCGCGTCGACCAGTTCGACGCTGACAACCTCGACCGATCGCTGATTGTGGTCGCGCCGTGTCAGGATCGCGCGGTTGCCTCGTGCGGCGAATCCGTCCGGGCCGTGCACAGGGCTTGGCCAGCTGGTCACCTCACCGGTGGAGGGGGTGACCCGTGTGAGGAAGGTGCCGGCGCGGCTGCTGCCGGAGTACCAGACCAGCCATACCTGGTCGCCCTCCGTGGCGGCGGTGCAGCCCTGCAACGGCAGGTCAGGAAGACGGCTTCCGGGAGCCCAGGTGACCTGGCCGTCCGTGCTCCAGCCGGCCAGCCCGGCTGCTGACTCCGGATGGCCTCCGTAGATGCCTTCGTCACCGTAGGCCGTCCAGATCGACCCGCCGAGATCGGTGACCAGGACTGGGATGTCGTCGCCGATGCAGAAGGCCCGCTGTGGCCCGCCCTCCAGGGAGCGCACCACGGCGTTCGGCTCCCACGAGCCGGTGTCCTCCCTGCGTGCGCGTCCGCTCGCGATGAGGAGTCGTGAGTCGGAAAGAAGCGCGATGTGACTCGGCGAGACCTGGATGTCCTCGATCGTTCGGCGTCGAATTCGGCCGTCGGTCTGGCGGATTACCAGCACGCCGTCGAACGGACCCTTCGGGCTCCATCCCACCCAGCCCTTGACGTAGCGGCTTCGACGTAGGTGCCGTCGATGGACGAGCAGGACAGCAAGCTCACCTGTCGGGCCGACTGTCCACCACAGAGGGCGTCGCCCTGCCCAGAGATCCGCGGTCGGCAGCTTCCATACCCGATGAGCCTTGACGGCCGCGGACACAGCACCCTCGAATCTTCAGCAGCACGCAGCGTAGGTGCGCGCAGTGTAGTGATGCCGCGGCTGCGCGACTTCCTCGGTGTTTCGGGCCGCCGGCCGGGGTTGACCTCAAGCGAGGTTGAGGTAGTCGGATGGGGGCATGCGTGCGATTCAGCTTCACGAGTTCGGTCCCCCCGGAAACCTGGTGCTCGACGACGTGCCGGACCTGTCGCCCGGCCCCGGCCAGGTCCGGATCGCGGTGTCGGCGAGCGGCGTGCACCTGCTCGACACGAGCCTGCGCCGGGGCGAGGCCGGCGGCCCGATGCCGCTGCCCGACCTGCCCACCGTCCCCGGGCGGGAGGTCGCCGGCGTCGTCGACGACCTGGGCGAGGGCGTCGACGGGTCGTGGCGCGGCAAGCGGGTCGTCGCGCACCTGGGCATGGTGCCGGGCGGGTACGCCGAGCAGGCGGTCACCTCGGTCGAGTCGCTCTACGCCGTACCGCGGAATCTGACCTGCGCCGAGGCGGTGGCGGCGGTCGGGACGGGCCGGACGGCGCTCGGGATCTTCGACCTGGAGACGCCGACGGCGGACGACGTCGTCTTCGTCCCGTCGGCGGCCGGTGGGGTGGGCTGGCTGCTGGTGCAGGCGGCGCGGACGACCGGCGCCACCGTGGTGGCGGCGGCGCGTGGCGCCGACCGGACGGCGGCGCTGCGCGACCTCGGCGCGGACATGGTGGTGGACTACGGGCTGCCGGACTGGACCGATCGGGTGCGGGAACAGGTGGACGGCCTGAGTCTGGTCTACGACGGGGTGGGCGGCGCGGTGGGTCGGGCGGCTCTGGAGCTGTTGAGGCCGGGCGGCCGGTTCATGATGTTCGGCTGGTCGGCCGGCGAGGCGACGCGGATCGGGACGGACGACGTCATCGGGCGCGGCCTGACCGTGGGCTGGCTGGGGCAGCGGATGCGCGCCCTGCCCGGCGGCATCCCGGCGCTGGCCGCCCGGTCGCTAGAGCTGGCCGGGAAGGGCTGGTGGCGACCGTTGGTCACGACCTATCCGCTGGCCGATGCCGCCACGGCGCACGCCGACCTGGAGGGGCGCCGGGCGCTGGGCAAGGTGGTGCTGACCGTGGAGCGTTGACCGGGCACCCGGCCGCCCCGCGCGTCGTCGGCGGGGCGGCCGGGTGGGCGGTCGTCAGAGCGCGGCGCGGATCGCCTCGGCCAGCGTGGTCGGCTGCCGGCCGATCAGCTTCGCGAGGTCGTCGCTCTCGACGTCCAGGTCGCCCTGGGCGGTGCCCCGGTCGCCGTCCGCGAGCACCTCCGCGTACGCCTGCGGCACGCCGGCGCCGGCGAGCACCTCGGCGTACTTCTCGACGGTGAGGTCGGTGTAGCCGACCTGGCGACCGCTCTGCCGGGACAGCTCCTCGGCCAGCTCGGTCATGGTGATCGGCGCGCCGGCCAACTCGTACACCCGGTTGGCGTGGCCCTCGGTGGTGAGCACCGCCGCCGCGGCCTCCGCGTAGTCGGCGCGGGTGGCGACGCCGATCCGGCCGTCGCCGGAGGCGCCCACGACACCGTGCGCCAGGTAGGTCGGGAGCTGCGGGAGGTAGTTCTCGACGTACCAGTTGTTGCGCAGGAAGACGTACGGCAGACCGGAGGAGCGGATCTCCTGCTCCGTCGCGCGGTGCTCCGTGGCGAGGATGAGGCTGGAGGTGTCGGCCTTGGCGATGCTGGTGTAGACGACCAGTCCGACGCCGGCCTCCTTGGCGGCGGCGACGACGTTGCGGTGCTGCTGCACCCGCTGCCCGACCTCGCTGCCGGAGACGAACATCAGCTTCTCGGCCCCGGCGAGGGCGGCGCGCAGCGAGTCGGGGTCGCTGTAGTCGGCCCGCCGCACCGTCACGCCGCGCGCGGCGAGGTCGGCCAGCCGGTCGGTGTCCCGGCCGAGCGCCACGACCTGCCCGGCGGGTACGCCCCGGCGCAGCAGCGAGTCGACGATCAGGCGGCCGAGATGGCCGGTGGCGCCGGTGACGACGATGGACATGGGCACTCCTTGCGTACGTGCGGGATGGCGTCTGACGTCATCGGCAACGGGAATGCGAGCGCGATACTTCCCGTTGGAGAGTAGGCACCTTGAAGTGCGTGACTTACCGATGGAGAGTGCAGTGCACCCGAACGTCTACGCCCGCAACTGCGGCAGCCGGCAGGTGCTGGACCGGATCGGCGACCGGTGGAGCGTCCTGGTCGTGCTCACCCTCGCCGACGGCACGAAGCGCTACGGCGAGCTGGCCCAGCGGATCGAGGGGGTGAGTCAGAAGATGCTCACCCAGACCCTGCGGGCGCTGGAACGCGACGGCCTCGTGACCCGGACGGTGCACGCGAGCGTCCCGCCGCGGGTCGACTACGCGTTGACCGACCTCGGCCGCAGCCTGCTCGACCTGGTGGCCGGGCTCGAGTCCTGGGCCACCACCCACCTCGACGAGGTGGAGGCCGCCCGCGCCCGCTACGACGCCGAGCCTCGCTAGGCCGCCGGAGCAGGGGCGCGGGCGTGTGTCGGGGACGGCGGCCGACGGCGCGGGCGACAGCCGGAGCCGGTGTTTCGACGGCGCCGCGAGAAGGCCAGCCCACCGGAAAGGGCGGCCTCCGGATGTAACGAGATTCGCTGGCAAGACGCTGCGCTTGCAGCCCGCGAATATTCCCAGCTCCGGGAATAGGCTCCGCATATCGACGGCCGCCACCGGCGGCCATCGCGTACCGCGCGTCGGACGCGGATCGAGGGGGCGCGTCCGGCGCCGGTGCCGCTTCTCGTTTCACACCGGAGGACCCTGTGCGTCGTACCGCACTCTTCGCCACGCTGACCACCGCGGCGCTCGCCGCGGCCGTCGTCGCCGCCACACCGGCATCCGCGATCAACACCTACAACGCCCTGCCCGCCCCGGAGCGCACCGAGGTCGGCGCCCTGATCGTGCAGTGGGACCGCGACGGCGATCCCGGCACGCCGGACGTCGTGGACTGGTACTGCTCCGGCACCATGATCGACCGCGACGTCTTCCTGACCGCGTCGCACTGCACCACCGACTGGTCGCCGGGCGCCCGCTTCTACGTCTCGCTCGCCCAGGACGTGGAGGCGGAGCTGGCCGCCGCGAAGGCCGCCGGGCTCAGCCCGGAGCAGGTGGCCGCCGCCGTCGGCGTCGAGGGCACCGAGCACGTCCACCCCGACTATCCGGGCAACTCCGCAGACTCGCACGACATCTCGGTGGTCACCCTCGACACCGCGCAGGCGGCCGAACTGGACCGGCGCTGGGACTTCACCCCGGCCACCCTGCCGACGGCCGGCCAGCTCGGCGCGCTCGGCTCCCGGGCGCTCGACGCGGCCCGCTGGGAGGTCATGGGGTACGGCACGGCGGAGGCCCAGCGCGAGCCCGGCGGGCACGTCCACCCGGGCGGCGGGGTGCGGATGAAGGCGGAGGTCGGCTTCACCGCGCTCAACAACACCTGGGTGCGGCTCGCCATGAACGAGAGCCGCGACTACGGCGGGGCCTGCTACGGCGACTCGGGCGGCCCGAACTTCGTCACCATCGGCGGGCAGCGGCTCCTCGCCGCCACGACGATCACCGGCGACGCCCCCTGCTACGCCACCAACGTCACCTACCGGCTGGACAGCGACAGCGCCCGCGACTTCCTGGACGACTTCGTCGACCTGCCCTGACGGCGGAACGCGGCGGCGGCCGGCGGGACCATCGCCGGCCGCCGCCGCGCGTCACCGCCCGGCCGCCCCGTCGCCGCGGTACCGGCCGCCGGGGCCGGCCGGTCCGGCTGCCGCGCCGGCTCGGCCCCGCTCGCCCGGCCGCCGCCCGACCCGGCCGGCCGGTCAGCTTTCGGGCAGCTGGGCGACCTTGGTGAGCACCTTGTCGATGAGGCCGTACTCGCGGGCCTGCTCGGCGGTGAACCACCGGTCCCGGTCCCAGTCCTGCTGGATCTCGTCGAGGGTGCGCCCGCTGTGCCGGGCGATCAGCTCCTGCATGGTCCGCTTCACGTGCAGCATGTTCTCGGCCTGGATGGTGATGTCCGCGGCCGTGCCGCCCATCCCGCCGGACGGCTGGTGCATCATGATCCGCGAGTGGGGCAGCGCGTAACGCTTCCCGGCCGCCCCGGCGCAGAGCAGGAACTGCCCCATCGAGCCGGCCAGGCCGAGCGCCAGGGTGGCCACGTCGTTCTTGACGTAGCGCATGGTGTCGTAGACGGCCATCCCCGCGCTCACCGAGCCGCCCGGCGAGTTGATGTAGAGGAAGATGTCCCGGTCCGCGTCCTCGGCGGCGAGCAGCAGGATCTGGGCGCAGATCCGGTTCGCCGACTCGTCGGTCACCTCGGTGCCGAGGAAGATGATCCGCTCCTTCAGCAGCCGGTTGAACACCTGGTCGTCGAAGGACGGATGCCCACCGTCCAACATGCGTACGCCCGTAGCGATCATCGCGCGCCCTCCCACAGTGCCGGCGGGCGACCGGAGGCGCCCGGGGGACCGGCCCCTCCAGACTGCCCGCTGGACGGCGCGTCGCCGTAACAATTCTGCCGGCGGCAGATCCGCTGAGGGCGGAAGCGGCCGGGCCTAGACGACCGCCAGCCGCCGCTGGCCCGACCGGCACCGTCCGCAGCCGAGCACCGCACGGGTACGCGGCCCGGGGTGGCCCCCGCGCGCGGAGGCGGAGCGTCCGACCCGGACGGTCGGCCCGCCGGCCCGGGGAGCCAGGTGGAGCAGCGGCCCGCCGGTGCGGAGACCGACCCGGGCGACCGGCGTGACGTCGGGGGCGTCCGCCCGCTCCGGCCCGACCGGGGCGGTGCCGGCCGGAACGGCCGCGGCGGAGGCAAGCTCCGCCCGGGGCGCCGCCGGGATGCGCGGCTCGACGCGGCGCAGGTCGTCGCGCGCCTCCTCCAGCAGGTCCGACAGGTGGATGCCGAGCGCCCGGCAGATCGCCGCGAGCACCTCCGAAGAAGCTTCCTTCCGACCGCGTTCGACCTCGGACAGGTAGGGCACCGACACCCCGGCGGCCTCGGCCACCTCGCGCAGCGTGCGGCCCTGCCGCAGGCGGAGCCGGCGCAGCACCCCGCCGATCACTCGTCGTAGCAACGACATGCGGGCCTCACTCTCGTGGTCGCCGTCGGGGACACCCCCATCATGCCCTGTCCCAGCCCCGCGGACCGGCCCGTCGGCGCGCCGCCCGTACGGGAGCCGCCGCCCGGACCGGCGCGTCCAGGTTGCCCGCCCGCCGCCACCGCGGCAGCCGGGTCCGGGCGCGACCGGTTGCCCCGTCGGCGACCCCGCCGTGCGGATTCCCGTCGGGCCGCTATGTTGTGGGCGTGCAGGCGACGACGGAGTCGGGGCAGGTCATCAGGTGATCCACTTTCCCGCGCAGCGACGGGGCCCACTGAGCGCGCTGAGCCTTCGCCTTGCCGCCGCCATCGGCCTGGTCTTCGCCACCGTCGCCGTGGTCTACCTCGACCGGGACGGCTACCGCGACGTCAACGAGGACGGCATGACCCTCCTCGACTGCTTCTACTACACGGTGGTCACCCTCTCGACCACCGGCTACGGCGACGTCACCCCGGTCAGCCAGACGGCCCGGCTGGTCAACGTCGTCTACATCACGCCGGCCCGGGTGATCTTCCTGATCATCCTGGTCGGCACCACCCTCGAAGTGCTGACCGAGCAGTACCGCACCGGGCGCCGCCTGTCGCGGTGGAGGAGAGCCGTGAAGGACCACGTCATCATCTGCGGCTACGGCACGAAGGGCCGCAGCGCGGTCTCCGCCCTGCTCGAGAACGGGCTGGACAAGTCCCGGATCGTGGTGGTGGAACGCAGCGGCCCGGCCCTGCGGCAGGCCACCTCGGCCGGCCTGGTGGCGATCGAGGGATCGGCGACCCGCTCGTCCGTGCTGAACGAGGCGCATGTCCGCAACGCCAAGGCGGTGATCATCGCGACCGACAGCGACGACGCCTCGGTCCTGGTGGCGCTGACCGTACGGCAGCTCACCGCCGGCCAGGTGCGGATCATCGCCGCCGCCCGCGAGGCGGAGAACGCCCCGCTGCTCAAGCAGAGCGGTGCGCACCACGTGATCGTCTCCTCGGCCACCGCCGGCCGGCTGCTGGGCCTGTCCACCTCGGCCCCGCCGCTGATCGACGTGGTGGAGGACCTGCTCACCCCCGGCCAGGGCATGGCGCTGGCGATGCGCTCCGCCGAGCGGGCCGAGGTGGGCCGCTCCCCCCGGGAGCTGGACTCGCTGGTCATCGCCCTGGTCCGGCGCGGCAAGGTGGTGACGCTGGCCGACAAGGCCGGCGCGGTCATCGAGACCGGCGACATGCTCGTCCACGTCCGCGACGACCGCCCTCAGGCGACCACCACGCCCTGACCGGCCCCGCGCCGGCCGACGCCGGGCGGGCCGGCGGTGCCGGCCACGCCGACGGTCGTCCCTGGACGGCCGCCCGGTCCGAGCCTTTGGGCTGACCAAGAATCGTCTTCGCGGATCTTTTTCCGCGCCGGCTCGTTTGCTACCGTTTGGCGGCTTGGAATCGCCGGTGAGCGTTATCGATCGCAGCCGACGCGCCGTCAATGGCACAGGCACGACGGGGGCTTCATCTTTCGCACGTGGGCTGACGCCCCGCGCGTCGATCGTCGTCTTCCCGTCCGGTCGGGAACACCTCCGCTGAGCCGTTCCGAGCACCTCGTTAATCGAACGACGGGAAATCAATCAGTGGCTGAAGTGGCAACATCCGCAGGAGCCAGGCGGCGTTGGTCGGCCGGCGTCGTCGGCCTCGCCCTCGCCGGCGCGGCGTTCGTCGCGCCCGCTACCGTCGCTCAGGCCGCCCCCGCCGGGGACGGCGTGTACGACGCGGCCAGCGAGTCCGGGACCAGGAACCTGGACAGGCTGCCGAACCTGCACAAGGGCAAGCTGGAGCTGCCCTCGCCGGGCGCCAAGGGACCGCGGTTCCAGACCGGCACGGGTCCGTCGCCGCGCATCGTGAAGGGGGAGTTCGCCAGCGCGTCGGAGTTCCCCTACATCGTCGGCGTCGTGACCAGCTTCAAGTACGCCGGAGATTTCTACTGGTACTGGTGCACCGGCACGATCATCGCCCCCAACAAGGTGCTGACGGCCGCGCACTGCACCGCCGACGGCCCGGGCACCACCCGTGTCATCGCCGGTAACGACCAACTGCTCGACAGCAACGGCAACATCCTCGGCGGCAGCGGGTTCGTCGCCGAGGTCGGTTCCACCTGGACCCACCAGAGCTGGAACATCAGCGCGGTCTACAACGACCCGACGATCCCGATCAAGCACGACGTCTCGGTGCTGACGCTCAAGCAGAACCTGCCCGGCGAGTACACGCCGGTGACGCTGGGCACGCAGGGCGACTCGACGCCGTACCAGGAGGGCACGAGCGCGGTCATCGCCGGCTACGGCGTGACCGACTCGGACGAGGAGAACCCGGACAGCCGCCTGCGCAAGGGGACCGTTCCCATGCGGTCCGACTCGGTCTGCAGCACCTACGGGTACGACCCGAACGCGATGACCTGCGCCGGGGCGGGCACGCCCAGCGTGCCGAGCACCGACACGTGCGGCGGCGACTCCGGCGGTCCGCTGATGGTCGGCGGCAAGCAGGTCGGCGTCACCAGCTGGGGCTTCGAGCCGTGCGGCACGAGCCCGGGCTACTACGTCCGGCTGAACAACTACGTGAACACGGTCAAGGAGGACCTGACCCGTCCGCCGCTGATCAACGCCGACTGGGCCGGCGACGGTCACACCGACCTCATCGCCCGGGACACCGCCGGCAACCTCAAGCTCTTCGAGGGCGCCGGGTTCGCCAACAACGGGTTCGGCGGCTTCTACTACGCGCCGAAGCAGCTCAACTCGGGCTGGGGCAGCTTCAAGCGGGTCTTCCGCGTCTACAACTGGAACGGCGACAAGCGGCCGTCCATCATGGCGATGAAGACCACCGGCGAGCTGTACATCTACAACACCGACGGGGCCGGCAACTTCGTCGGCGGCGGCAAGCTGATCGGCACCGGCTGGGCGAACTTCACCGCGCTCATGGTGACGAACAACTGGATGGGCAACAACCGCCCGAGCCTGCTGGTCCGCAAGTCCACCGGTGACCTCATCCGCTACACCAGCAACGGTGCGGGCGGCTGGGAGAACCCGTCGGGCACCCGGATCGGCACCGGCTGGAACGGGTTCAACCTGTTCCTCACGCCGGGCGCCTGGAAGGGCGACGGGCTTGAGGTGATCATCGGTCGCACCTCGACCGGTTACCTCAAGATGTACCAGTCCGACGGCAAGGGCGGCTGGACCAACCCGGCCGGCACCCAGATCGGCAGCGGCTGGGGTGGCTTCAAGAGCATCATGACGCTGGGCGACTGGAACGGCGACAACATGATGGACATGCTGGGCGTCAACAGCAGCAACCAGATGCGGCTCTACACGACCAACGGCAAGGGCCAGTGGATCGACGCGAGCGGCAAGGTGATCTCCAGCGGCTGGGGCAGCTACAACCTGATCTTCTGACCAGGGGAGGCACTCCCGCGCAGTAACGAAGGGGCCCGCAACCGACCGGTTGCGGGCCCCTTCTTCGTCCTGGCGTTGCGGCGGGGGGGGGGGGGGCCCCCCGGGGGGGGGGGGGGGGGGGACAAGGGGGGGGGGGGGGGGGGGGCTCTCCCCAGAAGGAAAAAGAACAGAAGATTTTCCCGGCTCTCGTGCCCCCCCCCCCCCCCCCCCGAAG